>CACYDE010000312.1 GCA_902773045.1 uncultured Ruminococcus sp.
TCGGAGCAAACATCTTTCAATATCTGATAAAGCATAATTCCTGTGGCATTTCCGATTACCGCTCCCAGTACGGGTACGGGAATTAACGCTTGTCCTGCAATCGACGAAACCGCGCTCACTGCCGTGTCAAGGCACAGTACCTCGGAGTTTTCTATAAATTCAGTCTGAGTAAGCTTTCCTTTACGATATAGGTGAAGTTGCTCGGCAACTCCGAAAGAAGCAGTAACAAGTGCGTTTGCAATGTAAGGGGGAGTCGGGGTGAAATTTGTCAGAAAATAAATACTCCACGCTCTCACATTTCCCTTTCCCATTCCGATCGCTGTATGGGCATATATCTCTTTCCAGTCCGCTTCGTCAAAATCGGAAAGCTTTTTACCGGACTTGATCTTTTTCGCAACGTCCATACAGAAGGTTGTTCCGCCTTCGACTACTCCGGAGATCACCGCTGCGCGAGCGCCTTCTCCGAGAGTGGGGCTGTTATCCTTGTACGCTTGACGCTGCCGTTCAAGATTGATCTCTTTAAGGTGATCTTTTTCAAGCTCGAAGGTCTGAACGTATGCGCCTCTTTGGACTTCCTTGTAGCCTAATATCGACGGCTCTATATTTTCCAATGGGATATCGCCCTGCTCAAAAAACGCGTGTACCTCTTTCCATTGCTTCAATGAAAACTCGCCAGTAGCAGTCGGCATTTTATTCGCTTCTTCCTTCGATATTGAAAGTAGATAACGTATATTCTCGTAATGATCGGAGGGTATCTGGTAAACACCCCCGTTGCTGACATAATCGGGATATTTTTCAAGATGATTTCGTATCGCCTGCAAAGAAAGGTGGTTGCCGTAATTCACAAACTTCTGCTGTATCATTACAGTGCCGCGTCTAAGGTCGTCCGGTCCGTTGTCATTTATCCATTTGTAGACAGGCAGCTCGCCTTTGATCTGATTTCTTGCGTTTCCGATACCGCATTCTGCAACTTCTGCGATAAATCCGTGCATTCCCGTTTTGCCGCCGCGTCCGCTGCCGTTGTTCACTATATCACGGCTGATGGTCGTAAGCGTTTCTTTAATGGTAGTCATTGCAGCAATAAGGTTTTCCTGCTCATTTGAAAGGGCTGCTTGTAATCTTTCAAGACGAACTCCATTGAGATAATTTATCCACGAAGCAACCGCCTGCTCCTGAGTGCTTTTTACTATCTTCCCGACATTCATACTGTCACACTCCTTCTCCGAGTGACCGTGCCAAAGCTTTCGCATTGTTTACGATAGTGCCGAGAAGCATCTGCCCGTCCTCCGGAATATCAGTAAAGCTCTTGCCGAAGTAAATCATTGCCGATGTGTACTGCCCGTTCAAGCCCGTGCGGATTCCGTCGGTCTTATCCAGCAAAGCGGAAAGCCTGCTGTCCGTTTCCTTTAGATGTTCGGTGTTTTTCAGCACAGATTCGATCTCCGACTTTTTCTCCTTGTCGAGTTTGATCTTCTTGTTTGCGAAGAGAACTACGGAGGTCAGCAGCGTTGCCCCTGCTATGCTCCAGCCGACAGGACCGGCAAGTTCAAGAAGTGCTTCTCCGGCTGCCATTCCACTTCCACCGGCAGCAAGCGCACCGCCGCCAAGCCACGCCAATGCCGCGCTCTGTGCCGCCGCACCGGAGAGCGTTGAAATAGCTGTTCCCGTCGAAGCCGTTCCGAAAGTAGTCGCTATCCACATAGCCGCACTCGGCGCAAGCGAAACTACAGCCACACCGCCGGCAACGCCTGCGCCCGCACCGACAGCAGACCTCTGAGCCGCTGCAAGCTCCTCTCTCGCAAAATCGCATACATCTCTGAATTCTTTTTTGCTAAGGTTAATTTCGGCTATATCCGAATCAAACTCTTTTGGGTGATTCGCAATGCTGTTGATAAGATTTTCGACATTGTCGAGCAGATCTATCGCACGCTCGCGCTGATTGAACAGCTTTGTTCCGTGGTCGTTCATAACGGTATATTCCGCGTTGTATGCCGTGACCACTTGTTTCAGACGATCGTCAAGGGAGTCCTTTTTCTTATCCGTCTTATCGGGCGCGCTTTTTTCGTCGGACTCAAAGCCCTCCATGCCTGCTTGTATGATTTTCTTTTTCCGTTCTCTCTCTTCTTTGACCTCCTGCGCCTTTGCTCCGATGGCACTTGCAGCTTTTTGTGACTGTTTTGCCACTTCACCTGCGACTTTTTTTGAATGCTTCGCAACCTCACCGGCAGCTTTTTCCGCAATAGGAGTTACTTTGTCCTTTGCATCGTTCAGAGATTCCCCCACTTTAGAGCCGATCTCTTTGGCTTTTGACATTGCTTTCTTTAAACGGACTCCTCTATCTTTATTTTTATCGGAAGCATCGCCCCGGAAAATAATGTTCTTGAAAGTAACATCATTTTCATATCCGCACTCAGTACATATCCATTTGCCGGATTTTGTATCAAATCCCCGCTGAATATTCAGATATGTGCTGCAATCATCACAAAACCAAAATACGCTGAGTTTCTTTTCCTTGTTTGTTATTGTATATTTGCAGTCGGGACATTCCCACATTTTTCGACTTGGATCGAAAAACATATTTCTGCTGCGGCAGGCAGGGCAATCCATCCAAAGCTCA
Organism: uncultured Ruminococcus sp.; assembly: GCA_902773045.1. Lineage (GTDB taxonomy): Bacteria > Bacillota > Clostridia > Oscillospirales > Acutalibacteraceae > RUG592. The sequence goes on from CACYDE010000312.1 coordinate 2,618, forward strand.
ACTGACGCATACATGCTTGAATCCGGCGGAATAAACTCATATTCAAACCCTTCAAACGGTGTTTTGTCACCGCAGTTTGGACATTTTACGAACTTCCGGTACGTTGCGACCTCGTTCTCATAGCCGCATTCAGGGCAAATTACTGTTTTGGGTATCATAATATCTCCTCCTTCAAATCGCTATAATCCTCCACCGCCAGCATCACCCACTCCCGAAACTGCTCCCTGATGTGCTCCGGCTCAACTATCCTCATTTCCGCAGGAAATTGCATAAGCCATCCCCAAAACGTAGGGCTAATCTGTACAAGAATATTCGCAGTGTATCTGTCTCCATTTTTGTTGATTATTGTTTTCTCACCGAACTTGTTGAATACAACACCTATCAGCTTTTCTTCAAATTCGATCGTGACCTTCCGCAGAATGCCGCCATACATCTTGAATGCCTGCAAGGGGTAGCTTGCCGCCTTGACGAGCGCTTTTTGGCCCTCGTCCGAGATGTCGGGAAGCAATACGGAAATATCGGAAATACGGTCGATACGGAATATCTTGATGTTGTTTTCGTACTTCTCCTCGGCGCGGTAACAGAGCAAGTAATAATCGCCGTCATTGCAGACCATCGCGAGCGGCTCTTCAAAATACGGCTTGCCGCCTTGCTTGTAAACTCGTTCACCCTTATGGTCGAGCAGGAAATATTTAAACGATATCTTCTTTTTCGTTTCTATCGCGCGTTCTACCCGATCGACCGTTTTGTATATCTCGTCATTTTTGTGCTTGATCGTGTCGAAATGAACGGCGCTTCGTTTAAGAAGCTCACCGCGGCTGCTTCCTCCGAGGTCTGCGAGCTTGTCGATAAGCTCTGCCGTCTTCTCCTCGGTGACGAACTGTGCGTTGTGGACGCAGTCCATCAGTATTTTGATCTCCGGCAGGTCGAAATCGCGCTTCTCTATCCAATAGACCATATCGTGCCCGCGCCGCCGCTTGCAGATTTCGTAGCCATAGCTTTGCATTGCCTCTATATCGGCGTATATTGTGCGCCTGTCCGCTGTGATACCCAGCTCGCCGAGCGCTGCTATCAACTCCCGTGTGCTGATCGGACTATCCTTGTCGGCTCTACGGTGAAGTATCTCCCAGATTTTCAGCAGCTTGATCTTTTGTACTTTTATATCTGCCATACCGCACCCCACCTTTGATATACTTTTATACAATAAATTATATCATTCGAATAGTATTGTGTCAACTTTCAACAGTACAAAAACAATGACTTGGGAAAATTTTGCTTTGGAAAAAATCACTCCGTTTGGGGAAGGTTGATAACTCTTGCACCGTTCTTCTCCGCATACTTAAACGATTGATATGCGCCGCCGCTTTTCTTGACAACATAGAATACACATAGATCGGAACGGTCGATCATTGCTCGGTTGCGTATCTGAATTGCGGCTTTTGGGTGAGCCTGCGCCGATTGCTCGCATATCTCAACAGAATCATAGTAGCTGTCATAGCTCTTTTGGTTACGGATATAATCCGCTTTAATATAGGGCATTACCCAAGTGAGTGAGCAATTACCCGCATTATGATTCTTTTTGTATCTGATAACAGACGATGAAACGATCTGATCGAAATCGCCTTCACGACCGACAAGGAACTCTACAAACTCGTGCTTATTGACCACATCGGCGATAATTCTTTCAACCGCGATCTCTGCCGATCTAAAGTCGTCAATTACTCTGTGACCGAAAAAGCAAACTGTATAAACCGAAAACATACAAATCTCTCCATTATGGGATATATCGTAAATTATAACACATTATTCTAATAATTGCGATATATCCCACACGATTTATCGCACATTTTTGTAGAATGAATTTACGATAAATCGCAAGGGAGAACGGATATGAAAACAAAAGAAGCCGTAGCACAGCGGATAATCGAACTGTGCGGCGAGAGAAATATTGCCATTAATGCGCTTGCAAACATTTCGGGCGTGTCGCCGTCAACGTTATACAGTATGCTCAATCAAAAGAGCCAAAACCCCGGCGTTGTTTCGATCAAGAAGATCTGCGACGGTTTGGAGATCACCGTCAGGGAGTTTTTTGACAGCCCACTGTTTGATGACAGGGAGCAGGAGATAAAATAAGCGTGCAGGCAGGTGATGATCTGCTTACACGCTTTTGTTGTTATTTTGTTTTAGTGAGGACTTGTTTAAAAAATAGCAAAGTGACCGGATATTTCGCTCAGTCGAGGTGATTTCAAGGAAAAAAGAGTAGGAATACTGACGTATTCCGAGCATTTGGAACGCTGCAGATCACCCGCATTAGCAGAAAGAGACAATTGCTTTGATTTTTCAAACAGCCCATAGACTGAGAAGATTTATAGATTTTAATTAGAAATCAGTATTATAGCAAACCAAACAAATATCCAGACAAGTTGTACGCCCCGGTAAGCGCATAGCTGCGTTGTCGTCCTCGACATACGCCCGAA
>CACYDE010000313.1 GCA_902773045.1 uncultured Ruminococcus sp.
GATAAGACAGAAAGCTTTACTGTGAAAATAATATCCCGCGGTGCAGAAGTAACGCTTGAAAGGATAGAGATCACCTCACCGGAAAAAACTGTTTATTATGTAGGAGAAGAACTCGACCTCACAGGCTTTGCGGTGACGGCGTATTACTCGGACGGAACGAAAGCGTTGATTACGGAAGGGTTTGAAGTTTCAGGCTTTGACAGTGAAACTCCGGGAGAAAAAACGATCACTGTATCCTACAAGAACGTATCCGCTCAGTTTAGTGTTACTGTTTTGGAAAGAGAACCGGCTGTTCTTATGGGTGATGCCGACGGCGATGGTGAGATCACCGCAAACGACGCTGTGGATGTGCTGCGTTATTCGCTTTCGTTTGAACCGATAGACGAGGAACTCGAAAAAATAATGGATATTGACGGCGATGGTGAGATCACCGCAAATGATGCGTTCCTTATCCTGAGAATGAGCATTTCCCTGATATAACTATATGGTATAAGGCAATACCGCGCAAAAACGGCAGACATCTTTTCATCGAACAGTCTTTGAGATTCGACAAAAGTCAATGTCTTATTTCAGGTATAATATTTGTTCGGTATTGCCATTATCTTGACGAAGAGGAGTGAATTTAATGAAAATCAAATTTTTAGGAGCGGCACATGAAGTTACGGGTTCGTGTACTTTGATCGAAACGGGAGAAATTCGTTTTCTTGTTGACTGCGGAATGGAACAGGGAATGGATATTTACGAAAACTGTGAGCTGCCCGTTTCTCCGAGTGATATAGACTTTGTGCTTCTCACTCATGCCCACATCGATCATTCGGGAAAGCTTCCTCTTCTTTCGTCTCAGGGTTTTTGCGGAGAAATATACACGACTTTGGCTACGACAAAGTTATGCGGAATTATGCTTGAGGATTCAGCTCATATTCAGGAGATGGAAGCCGAATGGAAAAACCGCAAGTCGAAGCGTTCCGGCGGAAAGTTTTACATCCCAATGTATACAGCGAAGGACGCGGAGGATTGTATGAAGCTTTTACGCCCCTGCAAATACGACAAAACTGTTGAAATTACGGAAAACATTAAAGTACGCTTTTTCGACGCAGGTCATCTATTGGGTTCGGCTTCCATTGAAGTTACGGTGACCGAAGGCGATGTGACGAAAGTGATATTGTTTTCGGGAGATGTCGGAAATGTCGATCGTCCGTTGATTAAAGACCCTCAGAAGCCGGAATATGCCGATTACGTTATCATTGAATCCACTTACGGAAACAGACTTCACGGGGTCCGAATGGATTATGAAAGTCAGCTTGCGAAAATTATTTATCAGACCTTTGAAAAGGGCGGAAATGTTGTTATTCCGTCATTTGCGGTCGGACGTACTCAGGAAATGCTTTACCTTATAAGAGAGATCAAGGAACGCGGACTTCTCAAAAAATTCGGAAATTTTCCGGTTTGGGTCGACAGTCCCTTGGCGGTTGAAGCAACCGAGATCTACGGAGAAGATATGTACGATTACTGTGATGAGGAGACGTTAAGTCTTTTAAAAGCAGGAATAGATCCCATAAAGTTTTCCAATCTGAATCTCTCCGTCACGAATCAGGATTCCATCGCGATAAATAACGATCCTACTACAAAGGTCATTCTTTCGGCGAGCGGTATGTGTGAAGCCGGAAGAATTAGGCATCATTTGAAGCATAATCTCTGGAGAGCCGATTCCACGATACTTTTTGTTGGATTTCAGGCTGAGGGAACGCTTGGAAGGACTTTGCTCAGCGGAGTGAAAACGGTGAAGCTGTTCGGAGAAGAAATTTCGGTCAATGCTTCGATCGAAACGATGGACGGAATCAGCGGTCACGCCGATCGTGATATGCTGCTCGGGTGGCTGAAAAATATCAAAAATAAACCCGAGATGGTTTTTGTCAATCACGGAAACGACACCGTCTGCGACGAATTTGCTCAGACTATCATAAAAGAACTGACTCTTCCTGCAACTGCGCCTTTCAACGGAGCGGAGTATGAATTGAAAGAGTACAAATGTCTCGATTTCGGAAACACCGTTAAGCTCAAAACAAAAGTCAATAAGAAAGCAAAAGCTGTCTTTGACCGTCTTCTTCAGGCAGGTCAGCGCCTTCTTTCCGTTATTGAACAGAACAAGGGCTGTGCGAATAAGGATATCGCCAAATTTGCGGATCAGATCAACGAACTTTGCAACAAGTGGGAACGAAAGTAATTTTTAAAAAATTTAATCAGTGATTCTTTATTAAAGAGCGGTACTTAGATTTTTATATAAGTACCGCTCTTTTGACGAAAAAAAGATGGAAGGTATATGATTTTTGTGTGATTTGCTTGTAATCCTATTTTTATTATGCTACAATTTAAAATAAAGTGGACAAGTATCTTTAGGAGGTTCATAACTATGAAAAATAAAAAGCAAGATTTTTATCGGATCCTTTCTTTGATGTTATCATTAATCATCGTTACAAGTTCTTTCATGGGAATTCGTGCGAGCGCAGATGAGATCTTGGAAAGTACCGGTAATGTTCTTTCCCATCGAAATGATAATACGGAAACGAACAAACTTGAAGCGAGTGATCCAAAAAAGAATGATCCCGAGACAAGTGATCCGGAAACGAATGATCCCGAAACGGACGATCCGGAAACAGGCGACGTCGAGTTCATTGACTACTATAATCCCGCTTACAATTTAGGAAGATACGGGGATTTTTTCTATATGGTTGAAAAATACCGGGGTGAATACGGAACTCTTTGTATTACGGAGTATGTAGGCACGGACGACAAGGTCGTGATCCCTTCGGAGATCCATGAAAAAAATGTGACAAGAATCGGAGGATATGCCTTTAATTACCCCGTAATGACCGAGGTGGTAATTCCGAATACGGTGATAACGATCTCCGAAAACGCTTTTGTCGATTGCTATAATTTGGAAAAAGTACATCTGTCGGAGTCACTCCTTGAAATTCAAGCATGTGCATTTTCTCATTGCACTGCTCTGAAAAAAATATTCATAGGAAAATCTGTTTCCATGATCGATCCCGATGCCTTTGTGGGCTGCAGCGCACTGGAAGAAATTAACGTTTCCGAGGAGAATATTTCTTATTCCTCCGAACAGGGAATTTTGATGGACAAGAACAAAAATACGATCATTTACGTTTCGGAAGGGGTAGAAAGCGTTTTGATCCCCGAGACCGTAACAACCGTTATTTCGAGGGCATTCTGGAATTGCAGCAAGCTCGAAAGTATAACTATTCCCGCTTCGGTTGTTTCATTAAGTTATGATGAAGAGATCTACGATAGCACCGGATATTATAGAAATCCTTTTATGGATTGCAGTTCGCTTAAAGAGATCAATGTTTCCGAAAACAACCCGAAATATTCGTCCGAACAGGGTGTTCTTTTGGATAAGGAAAAGACAACGATAATCAGAGTACCCGAAAAAATTGAAAGCTTTGACATTCCGAATTCTGTTATCAGCATAGGCGAATATGCATTTTCTTGGTGCGACTTAAAAAGTATTGCAATTCCGGATTCCGTAACGACTATAAAAAGCTATTCGTTTGGATATAGTTCACTGGCTTCTGTTTCTTTCGGTAAATCTGTAACGTTTATCGGAGATTGTGCTTTTCATTATTGCGAATCGCTGACCGATTTTACTCTTCCGGACTCCTTGACGGGAATCGGAAGTTCTGCTTTTTCCAATTGCTCTTTATTGAAAGAACTTATTATTCCGGATTCCGTAAAATTGGTCAAAGATCGCGCATTTTCCCAATGCATCGGATTAAAAAGCGTTGTCATAGGAAATTCAGTAGTTTCCGTTGGTAAGGAATGTTTCTATGAATGCGAATCGTTGGAGAGCATATTTATTGGAGATTCTTTGGAGGAGATCAAGGAAGGAGCTTTTGCTTATTGTTCAGAACTTGCCGAAATAAATGTTTCAGAGAACAATCCCGTGTATTCGTCGGAATACGGAGTTCTTTTTAACAAGGAAAAGACGGAGATCCTTCAAGTACCGTATAAAATAAAAAATATTGTGATCCCTGATTCGATAACTGTTATTCCCGATGATTCGTTTGGACATTGTCATCAGCTGGAAAGTGTGACAATTCCTGATTCGGTAAAAACGATCGGTAATAATGCTTTTAACAATTGTACTTCACTGAGTGAGATAGAACTGCCCGACTCTGTTGAAACGATCGGTAGTTGTGCTTTTGCATGGTGTGATTCTCTGAAAAAGATAAATATCCCAAATTCTGTCACACGAATAGAGGATTGGGTTTTCTATAACTGCCCTTCGCTGGAGAATGTAACTATTTCTGATTCTGTTATCGCTATTGAGGAAAATGCTTTTGCTTGGTGTGTGTCACTTGAAAAGATAGAGTGTCGGTCTGTGCAAATTATTGAAGAGGATGCGTTTTGCGGCTGTGAATCATTAAAAAGCGCTTATTTTAGTGATTCTTTGACAGATATCGGCAGGAATGCTTTCGGCTCTTGTGAGTGTTTGGAAAATATCTCGATCGGAGATAGCGTGACTTCAATAGGTTATGCTGCCTTTGCACATTGTTATTCATTAAAGAACATTGAATTGAGCAGATCTTTAAAGGAACTCAGGGGAGGTGCTTTTTATTGGTGCTCTTCGCTGAAGGAAGTTACGATCCCTGATGGTGTAACGGCGATCGAAGAAAAAACGTTTTATAAATGTGATAAGTTGTCGAGTATTACGATCCCCGAATCCGTTGAATGGATATCCGACACAGCGTTTGAGTATTGTCATAAATTGAAGATTTATTGTTATCCCGATTCTTATGCGGAACAGTATGCCAAAGAAAATAAAATCGTATATGTATTGCTTGAACCAAAAGAACCAAAAGAAACTCCGGAGCTTGCCGATCTTGACGGTGACGGTGAGATCACGGCGAATGATGCCGTAATTGCTCTTCGTTATTCGATCGGTGCAGATGATTACAGTGACGATATTATCCCTGCTGCGGACGTTGACGGTGACGGTGAGATCACTGCCAACGACGCGATACTGATCCTGCGCGCAAGCATCGGGCTCGAAGAACTGGCAACGCCAGACGAAATACGCACACCGGCTTTTTGAGTTGGGTAACTTTACCGCCTGCGTCCAAATTTGTCCCTAAGGAGAGGTCAACGAAC
>CACYDE010000314.1 GCA_902773045.1 uncultured Ruminococcus sp.
CATCGGTACTCATTACAACAATCCTTCCTTCGGCTATGGCGGATATTGCCTGCCGAAGGACACCAAGCAGCTGCTGGCCAATTATGCTGATGTGCCGGAGAACCTGATTGAGGCTATCGTTGAAAGTAATAGAACAAGAAAAGACTTCATTGCTGATCGTGTGCTGGAGATTGCTGGTGCTTATGAGGCAAATGACAGCTGGGATGAGAGCAAGGAAAAAGAAGTTGTTGTTGGCGTATACCGCCTGACCATGAAAAGTAACAGCGACAACTTCCGCCAGAGTTCCATTCAGGGTGTCATGAAACGCATCAAAGCCAAAGGTGCAACTGTAATTATTTATGAGCCGACGTTGAAAGATGGCGAGAAGTTCTTCGGTAGCGTAGTAGTTAATGATTTGGACGAGTTTAAGAAGCAGAGTCAGGCCATCATTGCAAACCGTTATGATAAATGCTTGGATGATGTGGAGGAAAAAGTTTATACAAGAGATATTTTCCAGAGGGATTAATGGAGACAATAGAATGGCGCAGAAAGGAGAACGGACAGTGATAAGAATATTACAAGTTGTAAATGACATACATCGCGCTGGGTTGGAAACGATGCTGATATCATGGTAGACATACACAGTTTGTCGAAGTGCTTCCGAATACAGGAACCAGCAGCCGAAATCAGAGTATTTTAGAATTGACTGGACTGACAAATAGAATCGTTCGAGATTTGAATGATTTTTCATATATCGATCAGGAGATTGATTTTAAGGAAGCGAATGAAAAGATTGGTACAAGTAGAATAGAATCCATTCGGATTTTAGAGGAAATGCTGGCAGAGCAGATTGGAATTTGACCGTAAGGATAGTGGAGGATGAACGAATGAATATAGCTATTATATCTCACAGTGCCGGTGGTGGTGGAGCAGAACGTGTGGCTGTTAATTTGGCAAACCATTTATTGAACGAGAACGAGGTGTTTTTCTGTGCCGTACATTCAGATAGAAGGGAATATTATTTGGATCCGAAAGTTCAATATGATTATATAGGAACAGAAAGAAGTGGATTTAGAGGGCAGCTATCTATTGCTATTAATCTGAGAAAATACATAAAGAAAAATAATATAGAAGTCATGATTTCTTTAGATATTTCAGTTGAGGGTATTTTCTTAATTGGCAATAAAAAACTTTTTAAAATATATTCCTTGCGGAATGATCCGACAAAGGTCTTTAATAGTGGGCTTAAAAAGATCCTTAGTAATTTAGTGTATTGGGATGCGGATAAAATCGTATTTCAAACCCCAGATGCCAGAGATTATTTTTGCCAAAAGATCCGTGAACATGGAGTCTTGATTCCAAACCCTGTGAAGAGCGGATTACCCTACTGGAATGAAGAAAACCACCGAAAAGAAGTTGTGGCTGCATGCCGTTTGGCCAAACAAAAGAACCTTTTTATGCTATTGGACGCATACCGTATTGTTTGGGAAAAGCGGCAGGACTATAAACTTTCGATTTACGGAGAAGGGGAGCTGAAGGAAGCCCTTGTGAGGTACGCTGAGCAGTTGGGCATTTCGGAGGCGGTGAAATTTCACGGTTTCTCCAGTGAAATTCACAAAATTATGGCCGAATCGGCTATTTATGTTTCTTCCTCTGACTATGAAGGTATTTCGAATTCCATGTTGGAAGCGTTGGCAATTGGAATTCCGGCGATATGCACGGATTGCCCGGTAGGTGGCGCCAGAATGTATATTCGTGACGGGGAAAATGGTTATTTGATTCCTGTAGGAGATGCGGATGTGATGGCTGATCGTATGCTCGCCTTAATGGAAGACAAAAAACTTGGAGAATCTTTTTCTAAAGAGTCTGTTAAAATTCGTGAAGAACTCACAGACGATAGGATTTTTGGTATGTGGAAAGCGTTGCTGGTTCGATAAGTTTCTCCGTAACTTGATTAAATGCGAGATCAAGCTGGATTGTCTTTGTGAAATTTGAAGCAATCGGAAAAGGAGAATAGAATGGAAATCAGAATTAACAAATCGGCGATTACACAATATTTATTGATATACCTCATGTTCATAATTCCTGGAAGTTGTTTATTTGCAAAGTACTGGACAGGAACTATGAAGTATTTTGTATTACTTATAATATATGCTGCCTTGATTGCTTTTAAGAAAAAATATCAATCTCGGTATTCGATTTGCTTTCTTTTATTATTGTTGTTCTTTACTGTATTTTCTAGATTTTTGATTGGTGGTGTAGGACTTTCTGCGTGGTGTCAGTTTGCTGTATGTATTCTTAGCACACAAATTGCTATTTGTTGTGATAGAAAAAATTTTTTAAATAGATGGATTCAAACTGTTGAATTTTTTGCAGCAATTAGTATTGGGTTTTGGGCCGTCTTTTGTATTGCACCGAATTTAGTCAACCTTTGGCCGGCTCAATCTTTTGATACTCAGGCGCTGGGAACAGCAGGTTGGGAAACATATTGGCATGGTAAAGGAGTACTTCTGTATAGCTACTTGGAAATTCATCCCACAAGAAATTGTGGCATTTTCACTGAACCAGGAGTCTACCAGATTGTTTTGAACATGACATTGTTTGTGTTACTGTTTTGGAAAGATAAACTCTCTTTTGCAGCGGAAAGACGATATAGAAGATGCTTAAATATAATCTTAATAGGAATTATTACAGCTCAATCGACGACAGGTTATTTGGGATTGGTTCTCATCTTGTTTTTCTTTTACTTTACTCATCAAGAACATGAGGTGAACCGAGTTAAATTTTACTTAATGGGATTGGTTTTTATTGCTCTCGTTGTTTTATTTGTAGATTATGCAACAAGAGCAAATGATAGTATTTTGTACAAACAGATTATCGAAAAACTATTTGGATCTTCTGGTAGCGGTTTTGATGTATCATCGGGGACAGGCCAGTATAGATTAGGAACCATGATAGTTAGTCTTGCAACCGTTTTTCAGCATCCATTGGGAGTAGGATATGACGCGTTCTATGCAGCACGAAATGCTTTTGGAAGTGGTTTAGTAGCAGCAAGTCTTTTAGCTTATGCTGCTGTTTATGGGATTATCCCATGGTTGATAGTTCTTGGAATGATATTCACGCCGGTGTTTAGATATCAAAGAAGAGCAGTTGCATTTTTGTATGTTTTGCTTTTTGTAAATACTACTTTGGCACAAACAGATTTGATATATCCGGCATTTTTCATGATTCCAATGTATTTGGTGGCAACTAAGAATATGAGGAGGTGACAATAACCGATGAAGAAAACTCTTATGATATGCTCTAACGAAAATGCGTACTATTTTGATCATGTCCATATTCCGGGATTATCAATTAGAGGACTCTTTAAGAACCACGCTGAGTTCAATAATCCTGTACTCAAATTTCTCAGAAAAGCGAAATCGAGATGGACATGTTTCTTTTATCAGGATTGGTTCGAAAATATTGATTCATATGAAAAAATAATTGTATTAGATGTGGCTTTTTCCTATGATTCTCAACTTCTACGAAATATTGCACAGAAAGCTACGAATTCGAAGTTGTATTTTTATTCCTGGAATATAGCAAAAGATGAATCAAAATTTGAAATTACTTATAATGCGGTAAAGGATTCCGGATTTCAGTTTTATTCATACGATAGAGGAGAGTGCGAAAAGTATGGTTTGAAGTTCAATACAATCATGTATGATCGCACCTTGACTTTGCAGACAGCTCATGAACAATATGATACTTTGTTCCTTGGATATTTAAAAGACAGGAAGGAAGATATTTTATCGTTATACGATATGTTTACTTCTGCAGGATTAACCCCAAGATTTGTTATTGTTAGTAATGGAGAAAGAAAAGAAAAATTTCCATTTGAATATCGAGATGATTATGTAGGGTACTACGATTATTTAAAGATGGTCGGAACCAGTCGTGCCATATTAGATATTGCGCAACAGAAACAAGATGGATATTCGATGAGAGTGATGGAGGCAATCTTTTTTAATAAAAAACTTGTTACAACGAATACTGCGGTTAAACAATCAGTATTTTATGACGAAAATAATATCTTCATTGTTGACTTAAAAACAACTACTGCAGATGAACTTCAAGCTTTCTTTGCAAAGCCTTTTAGAAACTACAGTGACGAAGTTCGAGAATATTATTCCATAGAAGCGTGGGTTGACCGCTTTACCGAGTAGCTTTTGAAAGGAGCAGACTGTGTTTTCGGATGTAAAGAAAAAAATTCGTAGAAAGA
>CACYDE010000315.1 GCA_902773045.1 uncultured Ruminococcus sp.
ACCGTCATCAAGTGTATAAAGATCTATTCCTTGAGAGTCTCCGGAATAATTAACGAGATTATCTATGCTAAAGGTCACATTGTAGCCTTCTCCGTCCTCTCCTTCCGAATAATAGGCAGTATACGAACCGTCTTTATTCAAAGTGATAAGGCAATCTTCGTTAGAACCGCCAAGAGGAACGAGTTCTTCATACTCACCGTTCAATGTACAGAAATACTCCAAACCGCCAATATACTGATCGTGATAGACTTTATACTCATCGGTAACAAGGAAACAATCTGTAACTCCCGCATTACCGCCGCAGTCTATGATATGACCGTCAAGCTCCGGAAAGCCGTCATATTCAAAATCCTCGGGCGAAAGCGGATTATATACATATTTCTCAAATATATCCTCTTCGGAACTTGTGTTATCTATGGGCGCAATAGACGAATCCAATACAGAAGCACTCGACTCACTCACCACAGAACTTACACTCACAGACGATGTATCGTCTATTTTCTCCTTGTCGTTGTTTCCTCCCAAGGAAACAGCAGCGCCTATTCCCACAGCTGCCACAGCAACAGACGCTGCAGCGATCACAATAACTTTTTTACTCATAATATTAACTCCTCTTCTGCCAATTCTGAAAATTTTCTCAGCCTCTTTTGCCGACGATAATGCCGATGTGACCGACGCATTGAGAGCGGGTACAGAAAGGCTTTCACTTTCAACTGCAAATAACTTTGTAAGAAACGGTATTCCCGCAAAGACAAACATTTTGCTGCCTGTGCTTTTTTCCTGTTCCTCAACATATTTCTTGATTTTTGATCGGGACACGGCAAGCCTGTTTTTGACAGCTCCTTCGCTGCACTCCATGATCTCGGCAATCTCTGCAATTCTGAAATTGCTGAAATAATAGAGTATCACAGTTTGAAACTGCAATTCCGAAAGCTGCTCTCTCATGATTTTTAAGAGAGTTTTTCTTTTGTCCTCTTTCAGAATATACTCTTCCGGCAGCGTCAGTTCATCTTCCTCGATCAATGTTTCTTTAAACATATCGTCATCGACAGGCACAGGTTTCTTCTGTTTTATGATATTTTTGCACCTGTTTACGGCGATCCGTTCGATCCATGACGGAAAACTCTTAGGATCGTTGAGCTGACGAATGTTCTTACAAGCGGTCAGATATGTATCCTGCATAGCGTCGTTTGCGTCCTGTTCATTTTTCAGCATATTCAGACAAACGAAATATACGCGCTTGCTCGTGATCCTGTATAGTTCCTCGAAAGCGTTTGTATCGCCCTCTCTGAACCGATCAACATACTTTGCGACCTGATCCGGATCCATGATTATCTCCTCCTTAATTACGCAAAAATGCGCTTCTATAATATAGGACAATTTAAAAGGCAGAAAGGTTAGATAGACTTTAAAATTTTTTTCATAACAGTTCAAGAAAAAGCCGTTGTTGATCGACAGACGATTCAGCAGCGGCTTTTACCGGTATTGCCTTAAAAAAAATAACGACAACTCATTAACATATAATATAAGATAAGAAACGAATCTTGAACTTTTATATGTTCCCGAGTAAAAATTATTTTCAAAGAAATTTTAATTCAATTGATTCAAGATCACATGGTATTTTTGTTTTTGGAAAAAGTTTCTTTGCGAATTCGGCGTGTTCGCAGGGGTCTTTTATGGACGGACTGAAATGTGTGAGCCAAAGCTGATTTACTTCGGCTTGTTTTGCGGTTTCACATGCCTCGCTGAAAAGCATATGCCTATTGATAACAGCTTTGTCCTTTTTTTCTTCATCTGCGTACATACCTTCACAAATGAAAAGATCGGAGTTTTTAGCGAAAACGGTGATCTCTTCTGTGGGGCGTGTGTCGGTGCAGTAAGTCACTTTAAGACCTTTTCGGGGTTTTCCGAGAACCATTTCCGGAGTGAAAAGACAGCCGTTCTCTTCAACCGCCAAGCCTTGCTGAAGCTGTTTCCAGAATTTCAGATCGATCCCAAGACGTTCTGCTTTTTTTGAATCAAACTTACCACGGCGATCCAAATTGATGCAGTAGCTGTAGCATGTGACGCTGTGATCGACTTTAAGTGCTTCGATCCTGAGACCGTTGAGATCAAAGCTTTGAAAATCATCTGATATTTCAGAACACTCCACTTCAAACCCGAGATCCGGTGCGATCACACAAAGTGAACTCACCACACTGCAAAGTCCTTTCGGTCCGATTATTTTCACAGGTTCGGATCGTTCGGATTTCCCCATGGAAAGAAGAAGACCGGGAAGCCCGGAAATATGATCGGCGTGAAAATGCGTTATAAGGATAACGTCGATCTTACTCATACTGAAACCGCTTTTCCGAATCATGACTTGAGTTCCTTCGCCGCAGTCGATCAAAATATTTCTGCCCATATAGCGAACTATAAGCGCTGTCAAGGCTCTTTGAGGCAGAGGCATAGTTCCTCCTGTTCCAAGCAAACAGATATCTAACATTTTTCCCTCCGGTTTTTAAAACAGAAAATCTAACGATATCAAAATTCCAGAAACGGAAACGGCATAAGTTTTTCAAGCGTGTATACTTTTATTTCTTTTCCGTCGGATAATATAACTTCGAAAGTATTTTCGCAGAACTCAGTGAAAAATTGTCTGCATATACCGCATGGAGGTGTATATTTCCATGTATTTCCTTCCGAGATCCCGACAATCGCCATTTTCTTAAAAATTTTTTTGCCCTTTGAAACCGCGCTGCACATTGCTGTTCTTTCTGCGCAAATTCCTGCTCCGAAAGACGAATTTTCAACATTGCACCCCGTGAAAACAGAATCGTCCTCACAGATCAGCGCCGCTCCGACCTTGAATTTCGAGTATGGTGAATAGCTGTTGAGAGCGGCTTTTTCAGCTTCTTTAACAAGTTCTCCGTCAGTCATATAGTTACCATATCCTTTCAAAGTGAAACAGCCGTTTCAAGCGCAGTTTTAATCATAGTTCCAAACGAATTCTGTCTTTCATCGGCAGAAGTTTCCGTTCCTTTAAAAGGACAGTCGGATATCGTGCAAACTGTTAGTGCCTTTTTTCCGGCTCTTGCTGCGTTCATATAAAGAGCGGCAGCTTCCATTTCAACTGCAAGAACGCCCATCTCACGCCATTTGAGATTACATTCCTCGTCGGCAGAATAAAACGCTTCGGATGTCAGGATATTTCCAACGTGGATATCGACATTCATTTTCCTGCATATTTCGGCGTATTTGGAAAGAATAGTGTAGTCGGCAATAGGGGAGTAGGTCCCATTCAGACCATACTGAGAAGCATAATTTGAATTTGTGCAGGCTCCCATCGCCGCAACGATATCATACAGATCAAGCTTATCCGACAGAGCGCCTGCAGACCCTATGCGAATAATATTATCCACTCCGTAAAAATTGAAAAGCTCATAAGAATAGATCCCCATGGACGGAATTCCCATTCCGCTCGTCATTACGGAAACGGGAGTATTTTTATAGAATCCGGTGTAACCCAAAGCCCCTCTCACTTCGTTGACGAGCCTGAAGTCATCGAGATAATTCTCTGCGATCATTTTTGTTCTCAGCGGATCTCCGGGCATAAGAACGGTTTTTGCAAAATCTCCTTCTTTTGCGGATATATGCGGTGTTGGAATACTCATATTTAAACCTCCCCAATTTATAATGTCAGAGTGTCTTGTCAAGCGGCAGGACATTACTTATTGTTATCGATATTATTCTTTATTTGTTCAAACGTAACTCCGTATTTTATGGCTATGTCTCTTGCATAGCTTACTCCCTGCGGAGGTGCAATGGAAACCTTGAATGATCTTGCTCCGTTTTCAACTCCGGTAACAAGACTCTCGACTTTACTTGAACCTTCTGTTTTCGAATTCAACTCATCAAGATGACGTGCAAGTTCATGCATATGAGTATTGAATATCGTTCTGGTTCCGACGTATTTCATAGCCTTAACAACATCTTTTGCGATATACAGACCTTCCGCCACGTTGGTGGTAGCAAGACTTTCGTTGAACAGAAGAAGGCTTCTGTCAGTTGCAAGATTAAAGATTTCTGCGATTCTTTGAGATTCCTCTCCGAGTCTTCCGAGATCGACAGTATCGTTTTCGTCTGCGGGAAAATGTGTGAAAATGTTATCACACGGACTGAATTTGAATGATCTCGCAGGAACATAGATCCCGTTCTGGGCAAGAAGAAACGCAAGTCCGACCGCTTGGGTGAATGTTGTTTTTCCACCGCGGTTGGGTCCTGTCATAATGTAAATTCTGCCTTTATCCGAGAATTCAAAATCGTTTCCGATTATCTCAAATTCTTCTCCTTCGGCAATCTTTATGGCAAGCTTCAAATTGTAGATCCCTTCGGTGAAAAGCTCTCTGTCTTCAGTAGGAAGAACATCCGCTTTACACAGCGGCAGACCTTTGGACTGTATTTTTTCGATCAAATCTGCCCAGCGTATATAAAAGATAATTTCGGGAACAAGAGAAACTAAAGTAAATCCGCTTATGCTGATGTACTTTTGAAGAGTTCCTTTGATATCGCGCACTATTTTTTTTACGATAGCAGTTACTGTTTTTGTAAGATTGGAGGAAAGCTGATCCGCACCCGTAGGTTCTTCCGTAGCCATAACGGATTTTACTTGTGCCAGCCCTACTTTAGTCATGTTGGGATTCTGTGGGTGAAAAGACTTTATACTCGAGAAAACGGGATTTGAATTCAGTTCGTCGCTTTGTATTACTTTTCCCATGAAATTCTTAATCAACCCGCTTTCGGCAATGGTAAAGTTGTTGAGAGAGATGATTCCGACTTTGTCGGGTCGCAGAAGATTGTCGAGGTTGACCCCCAGTGTGATACTTTTGATCTGTTGCGCTTTTGCAAGAGTTTCGGCGATATCCTTCTTTATCTCGGGGAATCCGCTGTTATCGTGGATATCCGTTACTATTCGTTTCAGCTCGCCCAGTCCTTGGGATTTTATCGGAATACTCTCCAGGGATTCTTTGATCTCCGTGATGCAGTTGACATAACCGTCTATTTCTCTTAGTCTGTTAATGAGCTGCCAAAGATCGGAGGCGTCGGTGTCCTTTTGAAATTTTTCGATCTCCCGAAGATCGCTGAGCTGTGAAAGAAGCTGTTCGAGATCGGATCTGAGTTTCGGACTGCGGTGAAGATCATCAAAAACATCCCGTCTGTATCGGATAACACGCTCATCGCATGTCAGATTTGTCATAAGATTTTTTATGCTGTTTCTTTCGAAGACATCTTTTGTCAGAGCTTCACATATATAATTAACGGACAGATCGTTAATTGCCTGAGTCGGAAGCGATTGATATTCGACATCGATATTGCTTGGATGAAGCAGACTAAATTCCATGATAAACTCCTTTTATGATTGTTTTGTTAAATAGTTTTGTTCGATGAAAAACGCGGTTTGCGAAAACATCCGCGGAGAGATCCGGGAACAAGATCAAGTTAATGATTCGTCGGAAACGAAAAGAATTGATATTACTCAAACTTCCCATACTATAGCAAACCAAACAAATATCCAGACAAGTTCGACGCCCCGGTAAGCGCATAGCTGCGTTGTCGTCCTCGACATACGCCAG
>CACYDE010000316.1 GCA_902773045.1 uncultured Ruminococcus sp.
ATTACTGTTTTTGATGATATTTACGAAGGAAAAGCCGAAGCCTTCAACGAGGAAGAGGGTAGAAGACGTTTCCTGCTTTTTATCCGCCCAATCATAAATGGTACGGGTAATTATTATATCGAAAGCAGAACCCGCAACAACGAGCGAATGGATATCGTGATCGACTATCTCGGTGAGCGTTTTGTGATAGAGCTTAAAATCTGGCGAGGAAAGGCATATCATGAAAAGGGCGAGTTACAGCTTGCTGATTATCTTGACTATTATCATCTTGATAAGGGCTATATGCTGACTTACAGCTTTAACAAGAAAAAGACCAATGAGTTTATAAAAAAGGAAATCAATGGAAAAACGCTGATTGAGGCGTTTGTTTGACGTTTAAAAATATCTACAGCTCGCAGATCATCCGAGAAGGGCGGTCTGCGAGCTTTTTGCTGTACTCGCTCGGTACCGCACAAAGCAAGTGCAAAATAAATAAACAACAAACAAAATATTTGTGAACTATTGCAATTTTATTAAGATTTATAGTATAATGGAATACAGAATAATTGTAGCTGAGTTTGGCTGTAAAACAGAACAGGAGGTCGATTTCGATGATGTAAATATGTGTTGGTTACAAAATCAAGATTTATGACCGCATTGGGCGGTGGAAAAAGGGAGCTGAAATATTTTGGATAAGAAACAAGTTAAGCAATCCGGAGATTTCCTTTATACGGAAGTTGAGGATGGCATCAGAGTTATGGGCTATGTCGGGAATAATCAGCCCGTAGTAGTACCTGAGGAGATAGAAGGAAAACCGGTAACGGTTATCGGCGCAAGAGATCGTGAGGATGTAACGCTTGCGAGAGGCGGCATAGTCGTACCAAAGACAGTGCGTGAAATTGAACTTGAAGCTATGCGTTTCGGCACATCTCTGCATTGGCTGTATGAAATCATTATTTCAGAGGATAATCCGTATCTTACAAAGCATAACGGAATGATCTGCACGAAAGACCTTAAGGAGATTATCTATACGAACGGTTTCCGAAAAGGATCGAAGCTTATTATACCCGCGCAAACCGAAATTATCAGGAAATTTGCGTTTTCTCCTTTTGGTTCGTTGGAACTGAAAAAATTCAAAATTCCATCAAGTGTGAGAGAGATACAAGAGTATGCTTTTGGCGGGTGTAAATTCAATGAAATAGATATTCCGGCTACAGTCGAATACCTAGGCGACCATGCTTTCAGTGCAAGCGGATGGGGCAGTGGCTTTACCGTTATTCTGCACGGCAACACACGTTTAGGTCAGTTCGTTGCTGATTCGATAGAAATTGCAAACGGCTGCAGCGCATATGTTGAAGAAAACGGACTGCTGATGAGCGCCGATAAAAAGAGGCTTATCATGTATAAGGGTACAGGCAATGACACAGAACTTGTTATCCCGGATACTGTAGAATATATTGATGAACAGGCTTTTAGGAGAGCTTATAAAGCAACAAAAGTTAAGTTCGGAAAGAGTTTGAAGCGTATAGGCAGCGGTGCCTTTTCCAATACGAACATACGCACGGCAAGACTTCCTGCCACTGTTGAGTATTTTGCTCCCAACGCATTCAGTCAGAGCAGACCAAAAACGAAGATCACCTTTGCAAAGGGCAATCAGGTGTACAGAACAGACGATATTGCTATTTATCGCCTGCTTGAAACCGGTAAAGAAGAAATAGTTAAGATCGTTGATACAACAATATCGGAGTATATTGTTCCCGACACAGTAGAAAGGTTTGCGCGAGGACTCTTCGAGAATTGTGAGAACTTAACTAAATTGATACTTCCCGAAGGGTTCAAAGAATGGAACGAGTTTAATGCTCCGAAAAAGTTGGCAGCTATCAGTATACCCGCATCAGTAGAGATGATAAAACTGATCGGACGCCAATATGGGGATTATCACCCTATTAAATATACTATTTCTGAAGAAAACGAGCGATATTTTATAGATGATGATATTCTTTATGAGGTGCATGGCGATGATGATTATACATTGCTGTTTTCCCAAAATACAAGATGCCGTCAAGCAGAAATAATAGAAGGAACTACAGCAATCGCCGACCGTGCTTTTTCTTCTTCTTACAGTGGAAATTGGGATTATCTTTCGCAGGTTACTATTCCAAGCAGCGTGAAGAGAATAGGCGAATGCTCATTTGTGCATACAGGGTTAAAGAGGCTTGTTCTTCCGGAAGGTGTGGAAATGATCGAAACATCGGCATTTGCAGACTGCGAAAAGTTGGAGAAAGTTGTCATTCCCTCCACTGTTAGCAACATTGCTACCAATGCATTCAGAGGATGTACAAGCCTTTGCGAGTTTGTGATAGCCGAAGGAAATACTCATTTCAGAAGTGAAAACGGCGTTCTTATCAACAACGATACTTCGGAGATCATATTTTATCCATCGTGTAGTCCTGACAAAGAGTATGAAGTACCAGACGGAATTGTAAGCGTTACAAAAGCATTTAGCCAAAAAGGCAATCTTCAGAAGATTATCATTCCAACAAGTGTAAGAAAAATCGGTGAATATGCATTTATAGCAAACCAAACAAATATCCAGACAAGTTCGACGCCCCGGTAAGCGCATAGCTGCGTTGTCGTCCTCGACATACGCCA
>CACYDE010000317.1 GCA_902773045.1 uncultured Ruminococcus sp.
CACAAAAACACCTTGAAATACGTCAGTATTCCTGCGGCGTTTTTATGCACTCTGCCGAAAAAATCTACTGCGCATCTTCGGCACAATCTTTGTGCGGTATTGCCTTAAAAAAAGAAATACCCATTCCGTAACGAATATTATCGTATCGGGAATGGGTATTTTTCTATAGGAGAGAGATGAAGTGTTTATTACTTTTCAAAAACAAAATCATTATCTTTGAAATCACATGTTACTTTGTCGCCTTTAGAAATGCTTCCGTCAAGAATTTTTTCGCTGACAACATCTTCGATCTTGGAACGGATAGTTCTTCTCAGCGGTCTTGCACCGTAGGTTTCATCAAATCCTTCATCCGCAAGCTTATCTTTTGCAGCGTCGGTGAAGCTGATCTCGATCTCCATTGAGGAGAGTCTTGATTTAAGAGAATTCAGCATATGGTCTGCAATTTCCTTGATTTCTTCATGCGTGAGCTTGTTGAATACGATAATATCGTCAACACGGTTGAGAAATTCGGGTTTGAAAACCTTTTTTAATTCTCCCAACACAATATCTTTGATATTGTCATTTTTGCTGTTCTCGCTGTTTTCATTTGCAAAGCCGAGCTTTTGATTTTTGCTGCTGTTTGTTATGAGCGAAGCGCCGACGTTTGAAGTCATGATGATGACCGTATTTTTGAAGTCAACCGTTCTTCCCTGAGAATCGGTGAGTCTGCCGTCTTCAAGAATCTGGAGAAGCATGTTGAAAACGTCGGGGTGAGCTTTTTCTATCTCATCGAAAAGAACCACCGAATACGGTTTTCTGCGGATCTTTTCGGTGAGCTGACCACCCTCGTCATAGCCTACATATCCCGGAGGGGAACCGATGAGTTTTGCGACCGTGTGTTTCTCCATATATTCGGACATATCCAATCTTATCATGGCATCTTCCGTTCCGAACATCGTTTCCGCAAGAGCTTTCGTAAGCTCCGTTTTTCCGACGCCTGTCGGACCTAAGAAGATGAATGAACCTATCGGACGTTTCGGATCTTTAAGACCTACTCTGCCTCTGCGGATAGCTTTGGAAACCGATGTTACGGCTTCATGCTGACCGATGACCCTCTCGTGAAGAATGCTTTCAAGCTTCAAAAGTCTTTCGCTTTCCGCCTGAGTGAGCTGAACGACAGGAACACCCGTCCACATAGAAACGATATTTGCTATATCCTCGGCAGTGACTTCTCCGCTTGTGCTCTGATTTTTTTCCTTCCAGAGCTTCTTTTTCTCGTCCTGTTCTTCTTTCAGTTTTTTGATCGTGTCTCTGATCTGAGCGCATCTTTCAAATTCCTGAGAATTGACCGCGCTTTCAAGTTCACTTTCCTGAGCCTTGATCTTGTTTTCTATTTCTTTCAGGTTGTCGGGCGCGGTGTAGGCGTTAAGTCTTACTCTTGAAGCTGCTTCGTCGATCAGATCAATGGCCTTGTCTGGCAGATATCTGTCATTGATATATCTTGAACTCAGGTCAACGGCTGCTTTGATAGCTTCGTCTGTGATCTTTACTTTGTGGTGTGCCTCATATTTGTCACGCAGTCCTTCAAGGATATTTATTGATTCTTCCTGTGAAGGTTCACCGACCGTGACGGGCTGGAATCGTCTTTCAAGCGCTGCGTCCTTTTCAATGTGCTTTCTGTATTCGTTCAGAGTAGTAGCGCCGATGACCTGAAAGTCTCCTCTGGCAAGACTCGGTTTGAGTATATTTGCTGCGTCAGCGCTTCCTTCGGCGGAGCCTGCTCCTACGATGGTGTGAAGCTCATCAATGAATAGAATTATATCTCCCGAGTTTTTAACTTCGTCTATCGCACTTTTTATCCTTTCTTCAAAATCTCCTCTGTATTTTGTTCCGGCGATCATTCCGGTCAGATCCAGAGAGAAAATTCTCTTGTCTTTAAGAAGTTCGGGAACCTCGCCTTCGGCTATCTTTAAAGCAAGTCCCTCCGCAACTGCGGTTTTTCCTACTCCCGGCTCGCCGATAAGGCACGGATTGTTTTTTGTGCGCCTTGAAAGGATCTGGATAACTCTGTCGATCTCCTTTTCACGTCCTATGACAGGATCGATTTTTCCCTCTTTGGCAAGAGAAGTAAGGTCGCGTCCGAACTGTTCAAGTGTTTTGGTGCTGCCTTTTTTATTTCTGTTAATGGCAGTTTTTCCGAAAATATCGGGTTTGCTGTTGGCGAAGCCGCTTTTGCTTGGAATATCCGGCGCAATATTTTCAACTATTTTTTTGTAAAGGCTTTCAACATCAACTCCCAGATCGCTGAGGAACGAAACCGCATAGCTGTCCTCGTCTTCGAGAAGCGAAAGAAGAAGATGTTCCGTTCCGATATAACTGTTTCCGAGTTTGGCTCTTACTGCGTTCGCATTTTCAAGAACACGTTTTGCGCGGGGTGTAAAATCGTGGATAGTAAGTTTCACCGGGTTGTTTCCCGAGCCGATTTTCTCTTCCGTCATTTCGAGAACTTTTTCAAAGTCAATATTTTCGGCTTTTAATGCTTCTGCGGCAACTCCGTGTCCTTCCTTTAAAAGTCCCAATAATATGTGTTCCGAGCCAAACCAAGTATGACTCAGCTGCTGAGCAATTTCGATGCCCAAATTAACTGCTAAATTCGCTTTCTGAGTAAATCCCTGAAAATTATACATAAAATCTTCCTCCTTTTTTATATATGATGATAATGTTTTTTACTTCGGCAGATCATAATCATAAATGAACCATTCCTCGTTTCGCAAACCAACCTATCCTCCTTCTGCCCTCAGAACAATGTTTTCCCATTAACTCTATATTGTTGTTAAATTGATGACTTTGTCCCTCGGGAGGGAACGGAAAGGATTTATGATTGAGCTGCACGTAATGTTTTGCGTTAACCGTTAAATTGGATTATTTATGCCACATTAATAAATTACGCTCGGTGTTATCCAATCAAGAGACATGAAACAGTATTATCGCCCGTGCAAGGGTATCTGTCAGCAGAGATGATTTTCGGAATAATCAATATCTCTCGGATCAACAAATATTATTTCTTAAAAGAGTAGCTCTCACTGCGTCACGCTCCTGAGGATTCAGCGGTTTTCCGGTGTAGTGGATAAGGGTTGCAGGCTGGATCTCAACGATGAGTCTGTTTACCTTGTCGAGAGATATATCCTTGATAAGACCTGTGGTTATGCCGAGTCTTACGTTTGAAAGATGTTTCAGCGCCTCATCACAGGTGATAAGCCGTGCACTTTTCAAAATACCTTCCGAACGGTAAACACTGTCCTGAACGTTCAATTGACTCGAGAGCGCCTCACGCGTTTTCATTTCCTGAGCGATAAGCTGCTTGGTGATATTTTTCAGATTTTCTATCGCAGTTTTCTCGCTGATCCCGAGCGAGATCTGGTTGGAAAGCTGATACATCGCAGCGACAGGTTCCGATCCTTCGCCGTAAGTTCCTCTGAGAGTCAGTCCCAGCTTCGAAAGATTTTCCGAGATTTTTTTCATTGCTTTTGTAGATTGAAGCGCCGGGAGATGAAGCATTACCGAAGCCCTCATTCCTGTTCCGAGATTCGTCGGACATTGAGTGAGATAGCCGAGTTTATCAGAGAATGCAAATTTCAAATGCTCGTCAAGGAGCGTATCAATACGGCTTGCCTGTTCATAAGCCCGATCGAGATCGAAACCTTCGCACATGACCTGCAAACGAACATGATCCTCTTCGTTCACCATAATAGATACGCTTTCGTCATCAAGCAGCATCAGCGCTCTTTCTCCCTTATCCGAAATAAATTCGGGGCTGACAAGGTGACGTTCAACGAGAGAAACTTTTTCCCCTGCATTTATATTATCCACATTTATGCAAGAAAATCTTGACGAAATAACGGAGTTGTTATTTAAAACAGCATCTTTCACCTTTTCGACAATTTCTTTTCTCAGTTCATTACTGCATCTGATAGGAAAGGGGTATTGTTCAAGATTCCGCGCGAGACGTATTCTTGTGCTGATAACTACCTCGCCGTCTTTTCCGTTCAGCTCATACCATTTTTTATCCATTATCTGTCACCTCCTTGATTAGCTTTGAGATCTCTGATCTTGTCACGCAGTTTTGCGGCTTCTTCGAATTCCTGATGTTCGATAGCTGTTTTCAATTTGTATTCGAGGGTTTTTATTCCGGAAACTTTATTGTCCGTTTTGTCTTCTTTTTCGGGGATACCGCTTTGAAGCTGAGGTTTCCGAAGTTTCTTTCCTGTGTGGATAGTATTTCCATGGATACGTTTGATCGAAGGAAGAAGCCTGTCATAGTAGATTTCATAGCATTTCGCACAGCCGACGCGGCCGCCCTTTGAGATCTGAGCGAATGTAATTCCGCAGCCGGGACATTTTGTCTCAGGCGCAAGCGCCGACGTCATCGCCTCGCCCATAAATCCGCTCATCAGAGAGCCGATGTCAAAAAATTCGTTGAAAACATTTCCGTAACCCATCTTTGCCGCACATTCAGAGCAAAGATTCATTTCGGTCAGTTCACCGTTGATTATTGTTTTTATATGTGTGTTTGCCTGCTTGTTTTTACATGATTGACATAACATAATTCAACACTCCTTTTTTCATTTTTGGAAATTTCATTCAAGATTAAGAAGCATATTCTTCAAGACTGCCGCTCGTATTGTGTCGCGATGTTCCGAGGGGATACTCTGATACGGTCTTTCGGCGATCGCCGAGGTGAGAAGCTTCGCGGTGGGAAGCGTTATCATATTCCTTGTCAGAAGTTCTTTAATGATGTTTGCAGCGGTTTTTGTATCTATGCTGTCCCCGATCGAATTGATAAGGTGTATCACCGCCGAACGTTTATCCATCTGAACTCTTGTGATCCTGATATAGCCTCCGCCGCCGCGTCTGCTTTCAACGATGTAACCGTGTTCGGGTGTGAATCTTGAAGTGATAACGTAATTAATCTGAGAGGGAACGCAGCCGATCGCTTCGGCAAGTTCATTTCGGCGGATTTCCGCGCCGCCGTCGTTTTCGTCCAGCATATCCATTATATGCTGTGCCACCAAATCACTGATACGCATTTTCTTCATTCCTTTTTCCCGATCTGTGATCGGTTTGTCGGGTCGTTTTGTCTTTGACTTTCTTTGACCTTATGTCTATATTATATTTAATTGGTCAGGAAAAGTCAAGGTCAAAAAAGGTCAAATATTGTGTTTATAATAATTTATCTTTAATTATCTCTTTTGATCTCTGTTTTTCTCATTGTTTTAAGGTTTTTTAACATTTTGACTTTTGTTTACAAAATCTGATCGCAGTATGATCTATAATAAAAGCCGGCGGAATTTTCCTTTAAAAGAGAGCGAACATCGTCAAAGGCGCGCGGACAAAATGACATTTAATAATATATATAATAATCAGTCATGCGTTTTTTAGGTGCAGCGTCTGACTGAAAGTGGGTCTGGGGGTATGGGTGACGACAATAGCTTTGACCGACAAACAATCTCGGATTCGACAGCGAAAACTATTCTTTACGTCGAGAACCCACGATAGCCCCTGCATTCATTCTAATTTTATGTATGGGGAGTTTGAGTTATAATATAATTCCTATTTGGAATCAAGAAGGAAGTTTTTTATATGTTAATAAAAAATTCAAAAATTTTTTTAAAAAAACCAGAGGCAACTTGCATAATTTACTTGCATTTTGCAAAAAAAGACTGTATAATATATTCAACACATATTTTGTGTGTTTGAAAATTTTTTATGGTAATTAATTATCTGACACAGCGCAGAAATTTATTTATAAAGGAGCATAAATATGAGTTTAGAAAATGCAGTTGTTATTGCAAAAAGAGAAAAGAAGACCATCTACCGTGACGGTGATACAGCTGTTAAGGTTTTTGATAACGACTTTTTAAAGTCTGATATTCTTAACGAGGCTTTGAATCAGGCGAGAATTGAGGAGACAAACCTTAATATCCCCGGAATACGCGCTATCAATATGATAGACGGAAAATGGGCTATTGTTTCCGATTTCATTGAAGGTGAAACTCTTGATAAGCTTATGAAGGATAATCCGGATAAGTTTGACGAGTATCTTGAGCTTTTCGTTGAGCTGCAGCTTGTGGTTCATGCGCAGAAGTCCCCGCTTCTCAACAATCTCAGAATCAAGATGAGCCGTAAAATCGACGAAACCAACCTCAATGCTACGATTCGCTATGAGCTTCACACGCGCCTTGCTTCAACTCCGAAGCACAATAAGGTTTGCCACGGAGATTTCAACCCGAGCAACATCATCATCACAGAGGATGGAACACCTTATATTCTTGACTGGTCTCATGCAGCACAGGGTAATGCGGCAGCCGACGCAGCTATCACATACCTGACCTTTAAGCTTCAGGGCGAAGATGAGACAGCTGAGAAGTATCTGAAGCTTTATTCGGCTAAGAGCGATACTGCTATCCAGTACATTCAGAAGTGGCTTCCGATCGTTGCGGCTGCACAGTCTGTTAAGGGTAAGCCCGAGGAGAAAGAACTGCTTCTCAAGTGGGCTGACGTCGTTGAATATGATTGATCCACAGATCGAAAGAAGGACTTCGTTTATTTCAGGGGAATTAATACCTAATCCTGACAGAAAGTTTTCGTGACGCAATCATGCGGAACTTTGTTATCGTATTTTAGAGTTTGATTATCTTCGGAAAATTATAATATGTCAAAAATGCCTTGTCGGTTATCGGCAAGGCATTTGTCGTGTGAAAATCACTGTCCACAAGTTAAGGAAAAATGAAGTTTGAACGCTTATACTATAGCAATCCAAATAAATAGACGGACAAAAGGAGACAATGCCGGTAAGTGCAGAGCAAGGCGGAGGACGAAGGCATACTGTCGTAC
>CACYDE010000318.1 GCA_902773045.1 uncultured Ruminococcus sp.
ATTTATTATACTACAATTGACACATAACCGTCTATCATTTCGGTTATGTGTCTTTGTTTTAAGGGCTTTTTTTCACAGCCCCTTTTTGCTTTTTGAATGATCGGAAAAAAATATTTCAAAAAAAGTAACAGCCGCAGAGGGTTCGGTCGGCTGTTACTTTTTTGAAATAATTATAATATTGGCACCGCTTAGGGTGATTTTGTTTGCCAAAGCAGTGGTTTTGCCGAAATCGGCAAATCGGAATCAGATACTTGGGTTGACGGACGTTAACGCTTAAACTGCGGATACCGGCAATTACAGTGATCCCCGTATCCGCAAATGGGAGATCGGAATGATATTACTTTGTCTTTTTGTATTTGTAGAGCGCGTTTCTCGCCCAATCTCTGTTGATGAGGAGAAAGCTTCTGTCGGACTTATTGTTGTCATAAACGTTCGCGATCTCGATACCTTTGTTGTAGATCTCAAGTCTTGTGGTTTGAACAAGGTGTTCGTTGTTTTCCCCGACAAAAAATGTAAAGCCTATGCTGCTTTCGCCGAGGCTGTACTTTGAGAAGTATCCGCCTGTCACGGTCTCACCGGTTCGCTTTGTCACGACGTCGTGAAGAGCTATTTTCGCGATCTCTACCGCACGGTCGTCAAGTCCCGACTCGAAAATGTGTATTTTTTCTTTCAGTTCGTTGAAAGAACCGACAATACGTCTCGTTATATCCTCAAGGTCACTGTATTCGTTTTCAAGCGCTTCATCGGTTATTTTTTCGCGTTCGATCTCGGGAATGTAGTAAACCATAAATCTGTTTTTCATATCGTTATAGAGAACAGGGTATCTGAGGGTCGCTGTGTGACCGCAGTTTTCGCATTGAAAACCAAAAAGCTTTCCGGCGAGAAGCTGCTCCCTGAACTGAGGATCGGTAGTTGCGTTTACGGTTTTAAATATTTTAACTTCGTTGTCGTGATTGCATTTCGGACATGAGATTTTTTTCATCTCTGTATTGGACATAATTATTTCCTCCCTAATAGTAAGACGAATCCGATTTCGCCCCTGTCAAATTAAAATAAACTCAAAACAAAACCTTCGAAAAATATATCGAAGCCGGCGGCATTTTACCGCATAATTCACGTTGATACTACCTATTATAACACAAAACCACGCGATTTGTATATAGTTTAGAATTTTTTTCTTCAAAAAATATTTTTTCCTGCCACAAAGAAGCCGCAAGTTCTTTGTGGCGAGACTGAGTCAAAATGTACTTTTGAGGTGTTGTTTTGGGTTTGAAAAATATTTTTCGGAAGGAAAATGAAATGTTGCATAATTTTTCAAAAAAATTAATGCTTTAGATATTGACCTGAGCCGTTTTTTTGGTTAATATATACACATAGGGTTTTTAATGAGACTTTCATCCGGCGAACCTCGGCGCTTCGTCCGAAAGCCGGATATCAATGTCTTCACTGAGATTATGAGGAAAGGTATTTTATATTTATAAACAAGGAGTTATGAATTATGAGCATTTACAAGGAAATCAAGAAAGCTTTGACTACCACCGTTGACGCCATTGTTGACAAAACGTCGACTCAGGCTCAGAAGAGCAGATTGGTCACGGTGATGAAGAACGAGGAGAAAATAGCCAATCAGGCTTACATCGAACTGGGAAAATATTTGTACCGCAATCTCCGTGATCGGATGCCCGAAGAGGTCGCAGAGCTTTGCGTGAAGATCGACCAGTCTAAAGAAAGAATGAGCCGCGCTCAGGAGATCTACAGAGAGGTTATTCAGCAGGAGATCGTGAATCGTGAAATAAACATGACCGAAGCCAAGGAGAACCTAAAAAATATCAAAGAACCGATCGTTTCAATGGCAAAGGATACTGCCGTAAAGGTCAAGGGTACGGCGAAAGAAACGGCGGAGAAAGTGAATGAACTCAAAGAGGTCGCAGCGGTCAAAGCCGTTGATATCAAAAATAAGGTCCACAAGCCTGCCGGTCATGAAGACGGAGAAAAGACGGAGACTGTGGAAACTATCGAAACAATCGAAACAATTGAAATGCAGCCCGAAAATATAGATGTTATCGAACACAAGGTTCCCGAAGACGTGAGCACTGCCGCCGAAGAGGTCTTGCAGGTCGGTCAGGGGCTGCGCGAGGATTCAAAGGCGATCGAGAATGCGATTTTCTCCGATTCGGCAATAGAAGAGGAAACCGTCAAAAAGTCCGATGACACCGTGGAGATCATCACTCCTGACGAAAACGGGAATGAAGAAGCCGCCGACGTCGAGAAGGACTTCTTCTCGGAATCCGAGGCGGTCGATCAGGAGTTCCAGAGAACCATGCCTGTTGATATAATTTCGGAAAATGATTTTGAAGCAGATGAACCGGAGATAAAGCCCGTTCAGAAGAACACACCTTTCACAAAGGCTATGAAGCTTCGCAAGATCATGACCAAGAAAAACACGGAAGAATAACGACGATCGTAAAAAATCAGCCTAAGGCTCAGCGCCGAAAGTTTTTATTTTACAACAGACCAAGAAAAAATTGAAGGAGGTCGGTTATTATGCCTTTCATTGACTGTAAGCTTAATATCGACATAACAAAACAGCAGGAAACCGAGCTGAAAGACGAGTTCGGAAAGGCGATC
This sequence comes from uncultured Ruminococcus sp., assembly GCA_902773045.1. Taxonomy (GTDB): domain Bacteria; phylum Bacillota; class Clostridia; order Oscillospirales; family Acutalibacteraceae; genus RUG592. Next base: position 2,629 of record CACYDE010000318.1, read on the forward strand.
GCGCTCATTCCCGGAAAAAGCGAAAACTGGCTCATGGTGAATATACAGCCAAAATGTGCTCTTTATTTCAGAGGAAGCAACGAGAAGCCGACTGCAATGATCTCCGTTATGGTTTACGGAAAGCCGAATCCAAATGCCTATGACTCGCTGACAGCGCGTTTCAACACTATTCTCGGCTCCGTTCTGAACATTGAAGAAATGTATGTCAGCTACAGTGAAACGAGTAATTTCGGATACAACGGAAGTAATTTTTAGTACTGTAACTCAAACTTCCCACATACTAATTACCCAATTTTTTTTGATCGAAAATGTTTTTTTAGGAATTTAAACAGAGTTTTGATTAACCGGTTGAATGGGTTCGGGGGTCGGCACGCGCCGACAGGCGAATACGCGCACCAACTTTGATTATTAACGTAACACTTCGCCCGCGCCCAAATTTGTCCCTAATAACGGTTATAGGGCGAAGCCCTCTATCCCGATAGCCCCCTTTTCCTTGAGGGGGTCTGGGGGTATGGGTGACGACAATAGCTTTGACCGAAGAACAATCTCGGATTCGACAGCGAAAACTATTCTTTACATCGACAACCCGTGATTGACCCTACATTTATTGTGATTTTATGTATGGGAAGTTTGAGACTGTAATTATTGTAACTATACTGTTCTCGTGAGTGGGATCGGTACATCAGATCAAGCAGATAAATCGGGGCAGGGAACATTTGAGTGACCCTGTCCCGTTTTTCTTAAAATTTTATTGTGTATGTTTTTTTGCGGTTGAAAAGCAGGAATAATGTGGTATAATATATTTGTTATCGATTTGACGATCAAATAATATACTTAGGAACTGTTTATAAATAATTTTTCATTTCTTCTTGTCTAATTTGCTCTGAACTGCGTTAAATTTTCTTGAAATACGTTAGTATTCCTGCAAAAATTTGCCTTGTTCAGAACAAATTATCCTAAGCATAAATTG
>CACYDE010000319.1 GCA_902773045.1 uncultured Ruminococcus sp.
AGATGCGCAGTAGATTTTTTCGGCAGAGCGCATAAAAACGCCGCAGGAATACTGACGTATTTCAAGGTGTTTTTGTGCACTATGACGAAAAAAAGATCAAGCAGATTCGGTGCAAAGTCGTTAGACGGTCTTTGTGCGGTGTTGCCTTAAGTTGCAGACAGTGATTTATTATCTGCTCAAACTTCCCATATTCAAAATTACAATGAATGCAGAGTCTATCGTGGGTTCTCAATGTAAAGAATATTTTCGCTGTCAAATCAGGGCTTATTCTTCGAACAAAGTTTCAGCCGTCGCCAATACCCCCGCGGCGCTTTTAAAAAACTTTGACCAAGACTTCAATATATTAGCACTCGGACGTATACGAGTGCCATTCATAAATAATTCAAAAAAATTATTGAATAAAACTCTTGACAAATGGCAATATAAATGTATAATTATAGGTAGATTAGCACTCGGAAGTTAAGAGTGCTAATTCAAGAAACGGGGTGAGGAGATGCAGCTTGCACCGAGAAAACAGAAAATTCTAAAGGCTGTCGTTGAATCATATATTAAAAACGGCGAGCCGGTCGGTTCGAAGGCTATCTGCGGTTCTCCCGAGCTTACGGTTTCTTCGGCGACCGTAAGAAACGAGATGGCGGAGCTTGCCGAACTCGGACTTCTGATCCAGCCTCACACCTCTGCGGGAAGGATACCTTCCGAAGAAGGCTACAGACTGTATGTGACGAGTCTGATGAAAAAAAAGCGGCTGGAAAGCAGCCTTAAAGATTTGATCTACGATTCGCTGAGTTCATCGGGCGACGACCCGGAAAAGCTTTTGAGAAAAGCTTCCGAGATCGCTGCCGGTCTGACAAAAGCCGCCGTGATCTCAACGACTCCGTCTTCCGAAAATTCAAGGATCAGATGCCTTAAATTTGTTCAAACAGGAAGACAGACGTGCATGGTCGTTTTGATAACCTCATCGGGGCTTATCAAAACAAAGCTTTTCAAATGCGACTATATGGTAACGCCCGATATAATCAGGATATACGAAACAATATTCAACAGAAATATGGAAGGTTTGCCGATAAAGGGTATAACCCCTGCTTTCATTCAGACGATGGCAGTCGACATGGGAGAGCTTGCGATGCTTGTTCCGAGCGCTCTGGCTGCGATCATGGAAGCCTGCGCGGGAGTGAGCGGTTTCAGTATGGCTGTTTCGGGAAGAGTGAACCTGATGGTCGACAGTGAAAATCAGCCGAATTCGTTCAGAGATCTTACGGCGTTTCTTCATTCGGACGAAGACCTTGAATCTCTTGTCCTGAGTCTTAAAGACAAAAACAGGATAGAGATCGGTTCTGAGATCGGATACGACGTTCTCAGAGATCACAGCGTGATATCCCGGGCGTACAGCATTGAACCGTCAAGCGGCGGACTTATCGCAGCGATAGTTCCCATGAGAACAGATTATGCTTTTGCAATATCCGTTCTTGAATACACCGCCGAGTGTGTGGGAAGGCTTCTGAGAAGCCTGATGATGATCGAAAACGAATAGGAATTTTACAAACGAAAGGATTGATATAAATGGCAGCTAAAGACGCGGAAACCCGTCAGGAAGAAGAGATCGTTGATTCTCCCGAAACGGAGGAAGAGGTCAAAGACGCCGAAGCCGACGAAAAAGAATCCGATGAAAGCGCTTCCAAAATAGAAGAGCTTGAAAACCGTATTAAAGACGAAAAAGAGAAACTTCTCAGAACGGCGGCCGAATATGCGAATTTCAGAAGCAGGACCGAACGCGAAAAAGCGGGGATCTACGCCAATGCGGTTTCCGACACGGTCAAAGAGCTTCTTCCGATCGCGGACAGCGTGGACAGAGCGCTTGCGGCTTCAGAGAATGCTCCCGAGGAATTCAAAAAGGGGCTTGAGATGATCTCGAATCAGCTTTCAAAGTCGTTTGAGAAACTGAACATCTCATCGTTCGGCGAGGTCGGAGAGGAATTTGATCCGGAATTACATAACGCTATTTCGAGCGTTGACAGCGACGAGCTTGAATCCGATACGATAGCGATGGTTTATCAGAAGGGATATAAAGTAGGCGACAAGATCATAAGACACTGTATGGTACAAACGGTAAATTGATTTGGTTAAATATTATTAATATATATAATTGATTTTAAGAAGGAGTAATAATTATGGCTAAGACAATAGGTATAGATTTAGGTACAACAAATTCCTGCGTTGCAGTTATCGAAGGCGGCGAGCCTGTCGTAATCGCAAACGCCGAGGGTTCAAGAACGACCCCGTCCGTAGTAGGCTTTTCAAAGACGGGCGAACGTCTTGTGGGTCAGATCGCAAAGCGTCAGGCAGTTTCCAATCCCGCAAAAACAGTAAGCTCCATCAAGAGAGAGATGGGAACAAACTACAAGGTAAACATTGACGGAAAAAGCTATACTCCCGAAGAGATCTCCGCTATGATCCTCACAAAGCTCAAGAAGGACGCGGAAGCATATCTCGGAGAAACAGTGACTCAGGCTGTTATCACGGTTCCGGCTTACTTCACCGACGCTCAGAGACAGGCAACGAAGAACGCAGGTCAGATCGCAGGTCTTGACGTAAAGAGAATCATCAACGAGCCTACGGCTGCCGCTCTTTCCTACGGAATCGACAAGGAAGAAGATCAGAAAGTCATGGTTTATGACCTCGGCGGAGGTACATTCGATGTTTCCATCATCGAGATGGGCGACGGCGTTCAGGAGGTTCTTGCAACTGCCGGCAACAACAGACTCGGCGGAGACGACTTTGACCAGAGAGTCATTGACTGGATGATAAAGTCTTTCAAGGCTGAAACAGGCGTTGACCTCGGAAAAGACAAAACAACGCTCCAGAGACTTAAGGAAGCCGCAGAAAAGGCTAAGATCGAGCTTTCCGGCGTAACAAGCGCTTCGATCAATATCCCGTTCATCTGGCAGGACGAAAACGGTCCTATGCACCTTGACCTTACTCTCACAAGAGCAAAGTTCGACGAACTTACAGCCGACCTCGTTCAGAGCACAATGGGTCCCGTTAAGAGCGCGCTCAGCGACAGCGGACTTTCCATCAACGAGATCGACAAGGTTCTTATGGTAGGCGGTTCTTCGAGAATTCCGGCTGTTATCAATGCCGTTAAGAATTTCATCGGCAAAGATCCGTTCAAGGGAATCAACCCCGATGAGTGCGTTGCCATCGGCGCGGCTATTCAGGCAGGTGTTCTCGGCGGCGAGGTCGAAGGACTTCTCCTCCTTGACGTTACTCCGCTTTCACTCGGCGTTGAAACAATGGGCGGCGTAATGACAAAGATCATCGACAGAAATACAACCATCCCGACAAAGAAGAGTCAGATCTTCTCAACGGCTGCCGACAATCAGCCGCAGGTTGAGATCAATGTTCTTCAGGGTGAAAGAGAGTTTGCAAGAGACAACAAGCAGCTCGGCAGATTCATTCTCTCCGGCATCGCTCCGGCTCCGAGAGGAATTCCTCAGATCGAAGTAACTTTCGACATCGACTCCAACGGTATCGTTAACGTATCCGCAAAGGATCTCGGAACAGGCAAGGAGCAGAAAGTCACGATCACTTCCAACACAAACATGAGCAAGGAAGACATTGAAAAGGCTGTTCAGGAAGCAGAAAAGTATGCAGCCGAGGACAAGAAGAGAAGAGAAGCCGTTGACGCTAAGAACGAAGCAGAGAGCATGGCTTACGCTGCCGAGAAGCTTATCAACGAAAACGGCGACAAGATCGACTCTTCCGACAAGAGCGACGTTGAGGCTAAGGTCGCAGCAGTCAAGAGCGCTATCGCAACAGACGACGCAGAGCAGATCAAGAGCGCAAAGGCTGATCTTGAAAAGACGATTCAGGGCGTTTCAACGAAACTCTATCAGCAGGGTACCGCAGCGGCACAGGCTTCCGCAGAGCCGACTCCGGATATGGGCGGCGCTGATTATTCCTCAAATGACAGCGGCGACGGCAATGTTTACGACGCAGACTTCAAGGACGTTGATTAATTTTTAAATACGTGAAAACAGTTTTTGATATACAAAACTTCACGTACCCGACCGGAGGCTGACTTTAAAAGGAAGCTTTTAGAAATGTTTTCCGTCGGTCTTATGGTCGGTATTACGGATCAATTCGCCGGGTTAAGGTAAACTTTAACTCGGCGAATACGCGATTGTGTCGCCGAGCGGCGACGGGCAATGCGAGAAGCAGCTTTTACTATAAGTCGGATTCATGTACCCGACCGGTAATTTGTTTGATTTTTTGATCTGAATTTATGGAGAACACTCATGATAACAATAGATACTTGGACGGTTATAAAGGTCAAGGACGATAATGTTATCGTTGAGTGCCATTTTAATAATATAAAAATGAATGTTTCATCAGAGGGACCGGGGAACTGTGATGCGGGTAATAATCTTTCACCCGAGACAGGCGGCCGGCTCTATCTTAAAGAAGAACTTAATTAACTCAATGATGATAACAAGAAATTATTTGAAATCACCTAAAAAAGAGATATGTATACCGCAATACAAAAACTTACAGTTATATAGCCGCCAAATTCCTATTCGGAAATAAACTTGAAATATTTCTTTTTTAATACTTGCATTTACAGGTGAAAACTATTACAATCATATATGGTGTAAATGCAAGTATCAGAAAAGAAAATCCATTGCGGATAAATGTGTAAACAGGAGGGATAATCTTGGCTGACAAGAGAGATTACTACGAAGTTCTCGGCGTTGAAAAAACTGCGTCCGATGATGAAATAAAAAAAGCGTACAGAAAAAAAGCAAAAATGTATCACCCCGATCTTCACCCCGACGATAAAGAGGCGGAGAAAAATTTCAAGGAAGTCAACGAAGCGTATGAGGTTCTTTCCGATAAGGATAAAAAGGTGCGCTACGATCAGTACGGTCACGCCGGAGTAGATCCGAATTACGGCGGAGGCGCAGGCGGATACGGCGCTTATACGGGCGGTTTTGATGTTGATGATATCCTCAACAGCTTCTTCGGCGGATTCGGCGGAAGACGTCAGGCTAACCCGAACGCGCCCAGAAGAGGAAACGATGTCGAAACAGTGTGCAGTATTTCTTTTGAGGAGGCTGCCAAGGGCTGCCGAAAGAAAATATCTTTCCAGAGAATAGACAACTGTGACGAATGCGACGGTTCGGGCGCAAAAAAGGGTACTTCTCCGAAAACGTGTTCTGCGTGCGGAGGTACAGGTCAGGTCAAGATCAATTCCCGTACTCCGTTCGGCGTTGTTCAGACTTCAAGGGCTTGTGACGCCTGCGGAGGAAGAGGACGCATTGTCGAGAATCCGTGCCCTCGCTGCGACGGAAAAGGAAGGATCAGAAAGACGAGAGAGGAAGAATTCAATATTCCTGCGGGTGTTGACGACGGTCAGCGTCTTTCGGTCAGCGGGAGAGGAAACGCCGGGATCAATCACGGTCCCGCGGGCGATCTCTACATAACCATCAGCGTAAGACCTCACCCCATCTTCGAGAGAAAGGGTAATGACGTTTACTGCGAGCTGCCGCTGACTTTCGTTCAGGCGTGTCTTGGCGCGGAGGTCGTTGTTCCGACTCTTGACGGAAAAGTAACTTATAACGTCCGCGAGGGAACACAGCCCGGCGACCGCTTCAGACTTAAAGGCAGAGGTATCCAGAGCCTTAACGGAAGAGGAAAAGGCGATCAGTACGTTACCGTCACGATCGAGGTTCCGAAGAACCTTTCAAAACGCCAGAAAGAGATCCTTCAGGAGTTTGACGGAAATTCAAGCGAAAGAAACTATCAGAACAGAAAAGGTTTTTTTAACAAATTAAAAGAGCTTTTCGGCGAGTAATTATTTTTGCGCCGCATTTGTATGCGGGCGGCAGAACGATATTAACACAAAAACGTTAATTAGGAAGCTTATACCGATCTTGATGAAAGATCGGTATAGGTTTCCTTTTTTATTGTCCTGCCCCACCTCTCCCCTTCACTTAATTGTTGAGTTGTTGAAAACACATTTATAACCACTATCCACAACTTAAAAAGTTCGGGGGTGCGGTTTGGAACCGTCCCCGACGGCAGCGGAGACGCGCAGTCCCCTATAGGCGTGGGTGAAGCCCACATCCTAAAAGCCCCCTTTTCCTTGAGGGAAAGAGGGTTTGGGGGTATGGGTGACGACAATAGTTTTGAAAGAAGAACGATCGTATTCGGCAGCGAAATTTATTCTTTACATTGACAACCCAAGACCGACTCTGCATTTATCGTGATTTTTATGTATGGAAAGTTTGAGTTTATAATTCCCGGAAAAAATTTATTCCCTATACCCAAAATAAACAAACTTCGACTCTTCCGACCTTTTTTCTTATTATATGTGGAAAAATTGACAAGGTAATTTTTATTATTCTTTTTAAGAATTAAAAAATCAAAATATACAAGTATAATACACTATGGAATTCAATAGAATTTTTTCTTTATTATATACAGTTATATGCCGTTATAATCTTACGGATTTGGGGGTCATTCAATGAAAATAGGTCTTGACATAGGCTCAACAACAATAAAATGCGCCGTTCTTGACGATAAAAAAGATTTGATATATTCAACCTACGAACGTCACTATTCTCAGATCACTCAAAAAATAGGCGAGATCCTTCAAAAAATACGTCTCAACGTTAAAGGCGCGGATAAAGCCTGCGTTGCCATCTCGGGGTCTGCCGGAATGGGCGTTGCGGAAAGCTGCAACATTGATTTTGTTCAGGAGGTTTACGCAACGCGTGTTGCGGTGAACACATTCCTTCCGGGAACCGATGTTGTCATCGAGCTTGGCGGAGAGGACGCGAAGATCCTTTTCCTTTCGGGAGGCATGGAAGTCCGAATGAACGGAACGTGCGCCGGAGGAACGGGAGCTTTCATCGATCAGATGGCAACTCTTCTCAACGTCGAGATCGATCAGTTCAACGCTCTCGCTTCACAGTACGAGAAAACCTACACTATCGCCTCACGCTGCGGAGTATTCGCAAAAACGGATATCCAGCCGCTTCTCAACCAGGGAGCAAGAAAAAGCGATATCGCTCAGAGTATCTTCGCCGCCGTCGTTAATCAGACGGTCGCAGGATTGGCTCAGGGACGAGAGATCGAAGGAAACATCGTTTATCTCGGAGGTCCTCTGACATTCATGTCCGAGCTTCGCAGCCGTTTTGACAAAGTTCTTGAAACAAAAGGCGTCTGCCCCGAAAACTCCCTCTATTACGTAGCGATGGGAGCAGCTCTCTGCGCGGACAACACTATAGACTTCACGGCTGTCATAAATCAGATCAAACGCTACACGGGCAGCGGAAATTTTGCTTTTAACAATCCGCTTTTCAAAGACAAAAAGGAATACGAGGAATTCGTTTCCCGTCACAGCCGCGCAAACGTCAAAGGCAAGGATATTCAAGGCTACAAAGGCAAAGCCTTCATCGGGATCGACGCAGGTTCAACAACAGTCAAGGGCGTCGTTCTCTCGGAAAACAAAGAGCTTCTTTTCAGCAAATATCTCTCCAACAGCGGAAATCCCGTTCCGATAGTCAAAGATTTTCTCAGCGACGTCTACTCGATCGCTCCCGACATCGAGATCGCGGGAAGCGCAGTGACAGGCTACGGAGAAGAGATCGTTAAAAACGCGTTCTGCGTGGATTACGGTATTGTTGAAACGGTCGCTCATTTCACCGCCGCAAAGGATTTCATGCCCGATGTGGAATTCATCATCGACATCGGCGGTCAGGATATCAAATGCTTTAAAATACACAACGGAGCTATCGACAATATATTCCTCAACGAAGCCTGTTCATCGGGCTGCGGATCGTTTCTTCAGACATTTGCCAACGCACTCGGATATTCGATCGAAGAATTCGCAAACAAGGGTCTTTTCGCCAAGCACCCTGTCGATCTCGGCTCACGCTGCACAGTTTTCATGAACAGTTCCGTAAAACAAGCTCAGAAAGACGGAGCAACGATCGAAGATATTTCAGCCGGACTTTCTCTCAGCGTAGTGAAGAACGCGCTTTATAAGGTTATCAGAACTTCCGGTCCCGACGAACTCGGAAAAAAGATCGTCGTTCAGGGCGGAACTTTCCTCAATAATGCCGTTCTCCGAGCATTCGAGATGGAAATGGGAACGCCTGTCATTCGCCCGGTCATCTCCGGACTTATGGGAGCTTACGGTGCGGCGCTTTACGCCATGAGCAAAGGCAAAGACAAAAAAAGTACTATCCTTGACGCAGACGGTCTGCAAAACTTCAAGCACATCATCAAGGTAGCAAACTGCGGAATGTGTCAGAACAACTGCCGTCTGACAGTAAATACCTTTGCCGACGGAAGACGATTCATCGCAGGAAACCGCTGTGAGCGTCCTATCACAAAAAAATCGCCCGATAAGAGCCTTAACATGTATGACTATAAACTCGGGCTTCTCCAAAGCTATGAGCCGAAAGAAGGAAAAAGAGGGAAGATCGGTCTCCCGATGGGACTCAATATGTATGAAATGCTTCCTTTTTGGCATACATTCCTCACGTCGCTTGACTTTGAAGTTGTGACCTCGGGGATCTCGGACAAAAAGGTCTACGCAAAGGGCAACAAAACTATCCCCTCGGATACTATCTGCTTCCCTGCAAAACTGGTTCACGGTCATATCCAGAAGCTCATCGACAACGGGATGGAAACAATTTTCTACCCGTGCATGTCTTATAATTTTGACGAAGGTCTGGGAGATAATCATTACAACTGCCCGGTCGTGGCTTATTATCCCGAGGTTATCGGAGCAAACATGAACTCCGTGCGAAACATAAACTTTATCAAGGATTATGTCGGGATCCACAGAAGAAAGGATTTCCCGAAGAAAATGCTCGAGATCCTTCAGAAACATTATCCGGACATTACCCTCAAAGAGGTGAAAAAAGCCTCAGACGCCGCTTATGCGGAATATGAAGCTCACCTCGGCAGGATCAGAGAAAAAGGCGAAGAGATCATCAAAAAAGCCGAAGACGAAGGAAAACAGATCTTCGTTCTCTCGGGAAGACCTTATCACGTTGATCCCGAGATCAATCACGGAATAGACCGAATGATCTCCTCCTTCGGCGTTGCTATAATCACCGAGGACAGCGTCAGCTATAAGGTCGACAAATTCCCGACCACCGTCCTCAATCAGTGGACTTATCACGCGCGTCTCTACGCTGCGGCGAGATATATCGCAGGAAGAAAAGACATGAACCTCGTTCAGCTTGTTTCATTCGGCTGCGGAGTCGACGCTATCACCACCGACGAAGTCAGAGATATCCTCGAAAAGGAAGGAAAGATCTACACTCAGATCAAGATCGACGAGATCACAAACCTCGGCGCAGTCAAGATCAGGATCCGCTCTCTCCTCGCCGCTATATCCTCGTAATATCAAAGCATTATCCATAACTTAACCTGTTGTGCTATTAAAAGCAATATTAAAGTTTTGATCCAACTTTTTCAAAAGTTGGCGGTTTCCAAAGGCAGAGCCTTTGGTCGCTGACGCAGCAAATCGGCGTAGAAAATAAACTGCCCTCAGCGAAATCAGACTATAGCAAACCAAACAAATATCCAGACAAGTTCGGCGCGCAGGCGCACGCATGGCTGTGTCATCGTCCTTGAAATACGTCAGTA
>CACYDE010000320.1 GCA_902773045.1 uncultured Ruminococcus sp.
GGGTATTCTCTGAGCACTCGGCCGTTTGGTCGGGTGCTTTTCTTTACGCCGTTGGTTTTATTTTGGATTTATGCGGTGTTGCCTTAAGTTTCTTAATTTCACTGTCGTATTCCGGTTTATCAAACTTAAAGTTCAGATCATACTTCCAATTCTTTCTGTGCGCCTGCTCAAAATCTTGCCAATACACAAAATCGTCATCTTGTCTGACTTTAACATCTATACCCCAACAGCCCGGCTCTCCGCATTCCTCACAGCACAGAATAGATACTCCGTATTTGTTTGAATAAGAACCCTCAATAAAAACTTCCGACAAATCCTTGTATAAATACTTCGGAGTATTATGTCCGTAAAGACCCGCGAGATTGGGGTGACCCTCGGCTTTTGCAAAGGGAACTTCTTTCTCTTTTACGATCTCAGTCAATTCTCTCCCGTTTATGTAAATTTCAACGGCGCGAAGTTCATCGGGAGATCCGCCCGACTGCGCCCATGTTTCGCCTTTTTTTCGGGGATCGATAATTTTGAATCTGATTTTATCCGTCATTGATATCACCTCATTATATGCCGTATGCAGTGCGGTTTATTCGATTTATTGCAAATCGGCGAATCTTGCCGCCGATGGTTAGCCATTGGAACGCCTTGAAAAAGTTAAATGATGTCATAGCTTTCTGCCGTTTTTGAAAAAACCTATCATCTCAAATGTCAGACTGAATCCGTCGTCATCAACCGGGATCTCATCTCTTTTAAACCACTGCGCCATGGCAAGTTCGTTTTCGTCTATTGTCAGAGTGTCATCGCCGTCAAGCTCACAGAAAAAACCGGAGAGAATATTTCCGTCGATTCCTCCCGGCTGACTTTTATAATAGCGGATATTTTTCACCTTAACGCCGACTTCCTCCATGACCTCGCGTTCCACCGTCTGTTCAAGCGTTTCGCCTATCTCGGTGAAACCCGAAAGAAGCGCATAGCCCTTGTAGGAACGCCCTGCATATTTCGACATTATTATTCTGTCGCCGTCCGTTACGCCGATAATCACCGCAGGCGAGATCCTCGGATAGATCTTTTTTCCGCATTCAAGACAGCACATTGCCCTCTCCGTCCGGTCATGGATCAAAGCTTTTCCGCAGCCGCCGCAGTAACGCGTTTCTCTGTACCAAGTATTTAAATGCCATGCGGTGCAGATAAGGAAGTAAGTCTTTTTGAAATATCCGTACTTCATCTTTCTGACGCCGAGCATATCAATAACCGACGCACCATCGGGGATGTTTATATTCTTTTCGGATATATACAGAAAATAATTTTCATTGTCCACAGAAAACAGATATCGGAAGCTTTCCTTTGAAACATTACATTCCATATCCTCGTAAACCGGAAACGAAAAATCGGTTTCACTCTTTTGAATAAGAACAACGTCATTATCTATGAATATAATTACACGATCCCCGAATTTTATTTTTAAATTTTTATAAGCGTTATCAAATCTATGAGGATAAATATCTTGTATCATAAAAAATCTCCCTGTGTTGATGTTGAACAACCGATTGTAAAAAACTTCGCCATTTTACGATTGCTTACCGATGTTTACGGAAATACCGTCCTGCGATACCCCGACAGCATTTTCGACGCGATCCGGGTGCGCCTAAAAAGCCGAATAGCCGTCCCACTGAACAACCGAATTTTCAGCGTAGGAAATTTCCACAAGTCTGTTGTCCTTTTCACTGACAATTACCTGCGCGCAGTCGATCCTCGGCTGCTTCAAAACGTTATTCTTTGTCATATAGATCACAGCTGTCTTGGTAAATTTAGCGATCTTCGATTTTGTGACGCTTTCAAAACCGCCCGTCAGCGATTTTTTCGTCCGCGTTTTAACCTCAACAAATGCTATTATCGTTTCGTTTTCCGCAATAATGTCTATTTCTCCGTAACGGCTCGAATAATTTGTCTGTATGATATTATATCCCTTATTTTCGAGATAATCGCAGACGTACCTTTCTCCGAGCTTACCTCTCTGTCTTATTTCAAAATCCCTGTTATTCATCTTTTTTACTCAACAGCTTTCTGAGGAAGCTCATTCTGTGGATCGGTGTAGGTCCGTATTTCAATATGGCTTCATTGTGAAGCTTTGTTCCGTATCCCTTATGCTTCTCGAATCCGTATTCGGGATACTGTTTTGCATATTCCTGCATAAGACGGTCACGGCTGACCTTTGCGAGAATAGAAGCCGCCGCAACCGACATCGACTTTGCGTCGCCTTTAACGATAGCTTCGCAGGGAATCTCGAGATCGGGAGTTTTGTTCCCGTCGATGTAAACGAAATCGGGCGCTGTCTTTAACCCCTCGACTGCCCTTTTCATCGCAAGCATTGCCGCATTGAGAATATTAATGCTTTCAATTTCTTCAACGCTCGCCCAACCTATGGAATATGCCGCGGCTTCTTTTTTTATAACCTCAAAAAGCTGTTCTCTTTTCTTTTCCGAAAGCTTTTTTGAATCGTTGACTCCCTCAATGATTTTCCCTTTAGGCAGGATCACCGCAGCCGCACAGACCGGTCCCGACAGAGGTCCTCTGCCTGCTTCGTCCACTCCGCATATTTTTTCATATCCTTTTTCATAGGCGATATTTTCGTATTCCAGCCAGTCCATATTCTCACCGTTCTTTCTATCGTTAAATTATTAAGGCAGATAAATAATCGAAGCTCAAACTTCTTACATCAATAACAGACATGAACCCAAATGCCAACGGGACAGATCGGATAATAACAAATATGTTCTCACCACCGATCCTGCTTTTATTATATTACGGCTTTTATGATGTCACCCATACTCCTGCTCGGCACTGTATTTTCACTGTGATAAATTCCGAATTTATAGGCATGGATCCGTTTTTAATTTGTGGGAAGTTCAAGTGTTATCCTGCCAAGCTTCGCCGCTCTGAATTCATCGAGAACCATAACCGCAGCACGTTCACAGTCCGCTTCTCCACCGGAGATAAGCATACCTCTTTTCTTTGCGATGACCTCAAGAAGCTCATGCGGCTTCATATCCGATATCACATCGTCTTGAAGACCGAAACGCTCGATAAAAACCGGATTTATATTTTCCTGAAAATATTCAAGAAGCCTGAGCGCAAGCTGTTCCGTATCCATTATCTGATCTTTCACGGCTCCCGTAAAAGCCAATCTTTCTCCGACAAGCTGATCGTCAAATCTTGGCCACAAAACACCCGGAGTATCCAACAGTTCGATATTCCTGTCGATCGTGAACCATTGATTTCCTCTTGTCACGCCCGGTCTGTCCTCAACTTTTGCTTTTGTTGTTTTAGAGATACGATTGATGAAGGAAGATTTTCCGACATTCGGAATTCCCACTATCATAACTCTGAGAGAGTGATTCTTCATTCCCTTAGATTCCCATTTTTCTATTTTGTCGCTGAGAACGCCGCGGATCACGGAAACAAAATTATTTATCCCTCTTCCCGTTTTGCAGTCAAGCTCTATCGCCCTGAGCCCTTGATCGCGAAAATACTCTATCCACAATTTCGTTGCCTTGGGATCGGCAAGATCACATTTGTTCATCAGAACTATTCTCGGCTTACTTCCGATCAAAGACGGAAGATCGGGATTCCTGCTGCTGAGAGGCAGTCTTGCGTCAACTATCTCAGCTACAGCGTCAACAAGCTTCAGATCACGTTCGATCTGTCTTTTCGTCCTTGTCATGTGTCCCGGAAACCATTGAATGTATTGGGAATTATCGCTGAGATCAGTGTTTGATGACGGCGCACGCATCTTTTTCTCTTTTCTTTGAATTGCTTTTTCGGCTCTCAGAACTGCCGAATTATTCCGCGAGTTTTTTCCTGCGGAATTCCTCGGCGAATGAGGATTTCGGTTTTCACTTTTTGATTTGGCATTGTTTTTTTCCGAATATCTCTGCCTCTTTCCTTTTATTCCGCCCTTTGTGTTTTTCATAATATCACACCCATAAAATATTATTTCATTCGCAAAAAGCTGTCAAACACAAAACGTATCTGACAGCCCGATTTAACTTTACCGATCAAAACATTTTTAATCAGAAAGCAGTATTAATCTCCGAAACGGTCACACCTTTAAAGTAATAACCGCCGCATTCACTGAATCCGATGTTTTTGTCATATTTTTCGGCTTTAAACGTTACATTGTCAACAACGTATTCGTTTGCAAAAGTATATATCCGAACATCATCATCATTATATTCGTAAGTTACCATTATCTGCATTCCTCTGCACTTGTAATAACAGCCCGACAGCCTTCCGTCATCATCATAAGAAAAAGTGACGTCCTCCGAAGAAGGATCTTCTTTCGTCATATCGAGGCTGAACATTTCAGTCGGACGAACATAGTTTTTAAGTATCTCGTCAAAATCCGCTTCCGAGGAAACCTCAGAGCCGCCGTTTGTATTTTCGGCCGATCTCGCCGAACCGTTATCCTCTGTTCTCGCTTCTTTATCCCCCGTGCTGCATGCCGCAGAAGAAACGCACAGTACAGCCGCACAAACGATCGACAAAATTTTTATTTTCATATCACTCACCCTTTTCTTAAAAATTATTAATTGTGCTGTTTTAAAAATAATAACTCAAACTTCCCATACTCAAAATTACAATGAATGTAGATTCTATCGTGAGTTGTCGATGCAAAGAATAGTTTCCGCTGTCAAGAACGCTTGAAACCAACTCTTTTATATCACTGTCACCCGGTACGGTTAGGTTCAAAAAACAGGGATTCCGAAAAAAGAATCCCTGTCAGCCATAAAAATCCACTCCGGGATCATTCAACCTTTCCGATCTCATCGAAAGGATATATCCTGTAACGAACCTTTCCGATTATATTCTCAACCTCGATCAGATCCACTTCCGAGTTTCTGCTGTCCTTGGAAATGGGTCTGTTGTCGCCCATAACAAAAACCGTACCTTCCCGAACCTCGATCGGAAATGTCACATCGCCGTTCTGAGCGGTTTTTCCGTTAATATACGGCTCGTCAATAACAACGCCGTCAACGATCACTTCGCCCGTTTCGGAATTTATATCCACAGTCTGACCGCCCACAGCAATAACGCGCTTAACGAGAGCCTTATCAAGTTCCGCGCCGTGACTGATAACTACAATATCACCTACCTGCGGTTCATAATTAAGTCCCGTAACAATGACCTTGTTGCCGTCCTGAAGAGTTTGGAGCATCGACGATCCGTCAACATCAACCAGCCTGAAGCAGAACGTCATTACAAAAACAACAATGACCAACGCAAAAAGGAACGCCGAGATCCAATCGAAAAGACCGCTGACAAAGCTCGAAGGACCGTCCTTGCGTTTTGTTTTATTTTTCTTTTTGGATTTCACGGAAGCTTCTTCTTCGGAAATTTCTCTGTCGACAGGCTCATCATTTGAATTCACCGTCGCAAGATCGGGAACATTTTCATGAGAGATAGAGTCGTTTTCCGGCTCCTTGGGGCTTTCCACCTTATCAAAAATCTGAGTATCCAAAAGGATCTCCCTCCCTTATTTATGCTGTTACTTCGGCAATTAAATCATCGCAAATAAACAGTTCCCAGCTTTGCACCCCTGCACTACGGCATAGCTTCGCGTAATGCTTTATTTAACCGTCAGACAGGATCATTTAATCGCCGCATTAATAATCAATAGCACCTGTTTTGATATTTATTAATTCACGGATTTATTATATCACACATAACGAAAAATTACTATTGATTTTTTTATTATTAAAAAATTATTTACTTTCCGATAGTAAAAAGAGGGACTCGAGGTCCCTCCTTTAAAGCTATCAAATTGTGTCAGGATCAGGACTTAACGATCTTCTCCTTAACCTTAGCCGCCTTACCAACTCTGTCACGGAGATAGTAGAGCTTAGCTCTTCTGACTTTACCGTGTCTGATGACCTTCACGTCCTTAACGTTCGGGCAGTGGAGCGGGAAAACTCTCTCTACACCAACGCCGTAAGCAACTCTTCTTACTGTGAATGTCTCTGCAACGCCGCTGCACTTCTTAGCGATAACTGTTCCCTCAAACATCTGAATTCTTTCTCTGTCGCCTTCGCGAATGTTAACGCTTACTCTTACTGTGTCGCCGACTCTGAACTCGGGAACTTCCTTTTTCATCGAATCGGCTGCGATCAACTTCAATGCATCCATCTTTGTATCCTCCTAAAGTTTACAGACATTCTTACTCTGCGTTATGAAGCCGTTTCCGCAAAGCAGAGGACTGTCCGCTTCATTGTTCGGCATTTTCAGCCGGGCAGTGAAACGCATTGTCATAAGCTGACAACGGTTCAAATGCTTTTGTATTATACCACATTCAAAAATCAAATGCAACACTTTTGTAAAATTATTTTTTCATTTTCCGCTCAGTTCATATCATTCTTTTTCAGAAATTTTTTAAAGTACTCCGGAAGTTCCGAATCAAAATCAAGACGCTCCCCCGTTATCGGGTGAACGAAACCGATTTTTTTTGCATGAAGACATTGTCCTCCAAGTTCCGTAATAACCTTTGACGGACCGTAAACGGGATCGCCCGCGACGGGGTGACCTAAGTATGCCATATGAACTCTGATCTGGTGAGTTCTCCCTGTTTCAAGCTTTAGTCTCAGATGGGAAAATCCGTTGTTGTGATCGACAACGCTGTAATGAGTGACAGCGTTTTTGCTGTTTTGTTCGGTTACGCACATCTTCTTTCTGTCGGCCTTATGTCTTCCGATAGGCGCGCTGACCGTTCCGTTTTCTTCTTTCATTTTCCCGTAAACCACCGCTTCATACTCTCTTGAAAACGAATGGACCTTGATCTGTTCGGCGAGTCCGACATGCGCTCTGTCGTTTTTTGCAACGATGAGAAGTCCGCTCGTGTCCTTGTCTATCCTATGGACTATCCCCGGTCGGAGAACTCCGTTGATCCCCGAAAGGCTGTCCCTGCAGTGGTATAAAAGAGCATTGACGAGCGTCCCGGAATAATTTCCCGGCGCAGGATGAACGACCATTCCCTTCGGTTTATTGACCACAAGAAGATCGACGTCCTCATAAACAATATCAAGCGGAATATTTTCCGGAACAGTTTCAAGCTCCTTCGGTTCGGGAACCGTTACAAAAATATCGTCTCCGATTTTGGCTTTATAATTTTTTGCGGCAGGTTTTCCATTCACAAGAACGGCTCCGCTTTCGCAAAGCGAAGCCGCAGTACTTCTTGACATATCATCAATATTTACGCTGAGGAGTTTATCGATCCTTTCCCCGACCGATCCTTCTCCGACTGTAAAATTATACTCCATGCGTCAATCTTCCTCCGCATTTTCCGGAACTTTTCTCGCTATATTTTTCTTACAGAAAAGAACCGATATAACAAGCAGAACCGCGCCGACCGTTATAAAGTAGTCGGCAAGATTGCAGACCGGCGGGAAGAATGAGAACTGCAAAAAATCTATGACATATCCCCTGAATATCCGATCTATAAGATTTCCCGTTCCGCCGCTGAAAATGAGAACGACCGACGCAAGAAAAAGCTTTCCTTCGATCTTGTATTTAAACAGGATATAGCCAAAACCTATAAAAACCGCAGCTGTGATTATGATGAATATCCACTGCCTGTTCTGAAGCATGCCGAAAGCGGCTCCCCTGTTTTCAACATAAGTGAAATAATAGAAATTTTTTATTACTTCAATGTACCCCTGCGGTTTGATAACGTTTAAGGCATACAGCTTCGTGAGTTGATCGGCCGCAACCAAAAGTATGCCTATGATAATTGCAAGTATCGCCAATAAAGCCCAACTCCTTTATCGAAATGAATTATATGGAAAGCTTCATAAATTCACCTCGTCTTTAATACAAATCAAAGCGTGACAAGACAACAGCCCTGCCACCGCTTCGATCATTTATTTATATTAAAAATTATCCTCTCAGAACGGAAGCGCACCTTGCGCATACGCATGGGTGTTCGCTGTCCTGACCTACAGTCACACTGTACGCCCAGCAGCGTTCGCACTTCTCGCCTTCGGCTTTCTTGACTTCAACCGTAATTTCCTTTGCGTTTTCGTCATTTACGGTTTCAACGCCCGAAACAATAAACGCGTCTTTCAATTCACCCTCAACGGACTTCACGAAATCATATTCCGCGCCTGTGCATGAAAGCTTGATAGTAGTTTCAAGAGACGACTTTATTCTCTTCTCATTAACTGCAACCTCAATTGATTTTTTAACGAGATCGCGAAGTTCATGGATCTTATCCCAGCGAGCGATGAAGTCATCGTCAACGTCAACCGAAACAGGCTCCGGCATCTCGTTGAGAACAACATGAGAAGCGTCAACTCCGTCCGCATGAGGCATGAACTTCCAGATCTCATCGGAAGTATATGCAAGGATAGGAGTAATCATTCTTGTCATGGAATCAAGGATAATGTAGACAGCAGTCTGAGCAGCCCGTCTTAACTTGCTGTCGCTCTTCTCGGTGTAAAGTCTGTCCTTGAGAACGTCAAGGTAGAAGTTGGACATATCAACAACGCAGAAGTTGTGGATAGCGTGATAAACCTGATGGAACTCATAAGCGTCGTAGCCCTCGCGGATCTTTCCGTTAAGCTCATTGAGCTTATTGAGCGCCCATTTATCTATCGGATAAAGCTCCTCGATCGGAAGCATATCCTTATTCGGATCAAAATCATAAAGATTACTGAGGATATATCTCGCCGTATTTCTGATCTTTCTGTAAGATTCCGAAAGCTGCTTCAGAATTTCTTTTGAAATACGAATATCCGCATGATAGTCGGACGAAGCGACCCACAAACGAAGGATATCCGCGCCGTACTGCTCAACGATCTCGCTCGGGAGAATACCGTTTCCGAGAGATTTCGACATCTTTCTTCCCTGACCGTCAACTACCCAGCCGTGAGTGAGAACCGTTTTGTAAGGCGATTCGCCTGTCGTTGCAACGGACGTGAGAAGAGAAGACTGGAACCATCCTCTGTACTGATCCGCACCCTCAAGGTAAAGATCAGCCGGGAATCTGAGGTTTTCTCTTTCACGGAGAACTGCGGCATGAGTCGAACCGGAATCAAACCATACGTCCATGATATCCTTCTCTTTGTCGAACTCCGCTGCGCCGCACTTTTTGCAGACAGTTCCTTCGGGCAGGATCTCATTTGCGGTCATTTCATACCATGCGTTTGAACCCTTTTTCCTGAACAGATCGGCAACAGCCATCATTGCGTCTCTGTCGATGTGAGGCTCACCGCATTTCTTGCAGAAGAAGATCGGGATCGGAACGCCCCACTTGCGCTGACGAGAGATACACCAGTCCTTGCGGTCGCTGACCATTGAAGAAATTCTGTCCTCGCCCCATGCCGGGATCCACTTGACATTCTTGATCGCTTCGAGAGTCTGCGGCTTGAAATCGTCAACCGAACAGAACCACTGATCCGTCGCTCTGAAAAGAACAGGCTTCTTACATCTCCAGCAGTGCGGGTATTGGTGGATAATTTTCTTAAGCGCAAACAGCGCGCCTGTTTCGTCAAGATAAACCGCGATCGGCTTGTTTGCTTCCTCGGTCGAAAGTCCCTTGAAGCGTCCTGCTTCCTCAGTGAGCCTTCCGTCCGCGTCAACGGGAACAATGATCGGGATCTCGGAATAATTTCTGCACACTTCATAGTCCTCGACGCCGTGACCGGGAGCTGTATGTACACAGCCCGTACCGCTGTCGAGAGTTACATGATCGCCTACAATGACAACAGACTGTCTGTCAAGGAACGGGTGCTGAGTTTTCATGTATTCAAACTCGCTTCCCCTGATGACCGCGGCAACCTCATAATCCGTTTTGCCTGCGGCAGCCATTGCGTCTTTGTAAAGCTCCTCAGCCATGATAAAATACTCATCGCCGCATTTTACAACGGCATAATCAAATCTCGGACCTACGCAGATAGCGACGTTGGCGGGAAGAGTCCACGTTGTCGTCGTCCAGATCACAAAGCTTGTCTTTTCCGCAGGGATACCCTTTGAGGAAAGAACGCCTTTGTCATCGGTCACTTTGAACTTTACGTAAATGGAATGACAGGGATCTTCCGCATATTCGATCTCCGCTTCTGCAAGTGCGGTTTTACAGTCCGAACACCAATAAACAGGCTTCAGACCCTTGTAGATATAACCTTTACATGCCATATCGGCGAAAACTTCGATCTGCTTCGCCTCGAATTCGGGGAGCAATGTAATGTAGGGATTATCCCACTCTCCGATACCGCCGAGACGTTTGAATTGTGTTCTTTGATCGTTGATATAACATTCAACGAAATCGCGGCAAAGCTTTCTTAGTTCAAGATCCGAGATCGTGGCGGAATTTCCCACGCCTGCTTTTGCTCTTGCTTTAAGTTCGGTCGGCAGTCCGTGAGTATCCCAGCCGGGAACATACGGAGCCTTGAATCCCGTCATATTTTTATATCTGATAATAAAATCCTTCAAAACCTTGTTGAGCGCAGTTCCGAGGTGAATGTCGCCGTTTGCGTAAGGAGGGCCGTCATGAAGAACAAAAAGCGGCTTTCCCTCGTTCTTTTCCATAAGCTTCTCGTAAACTCCGTCATCATCCCATGACTTCAAAGTTCCGGGTTCGCTCTTGGGAAGACCTGCTCTCATCGGGAAATCGGTTTTAGGCAGGTTCATTGTTTCTTTAAAATCTTGTGCCATTGGTAATACACTCCTCTTGCCGAAATTACAGCATTCCGGCTGTTTATATTGATTAGGGCGTGTTAACACTATAGTAATGTGCAGATTTTTGAGCAAAATCATGCCAAAAAGCGGCGTTTTAATATTA
>CACYDE010000321.1 GCA_902773045.1 uncultured Ruminococcus sp.
AGGCGGAGGACGAAGGCATACTGGCGTACCCCAAGGGCACTTCCTTCGGGCGTATGTCGAGGACGACAACGCAGCTATGCGCTTACCGGGGCGTCGAACTTGTCTGGATATTTGTTTGGTTTGCTATAGTCTTTCAATTTAATTTCATGATCGTCTATTTCAATTTTAAAACGGAGGTTTTTATGAGTAAATTATTTAATGTGGAGCTTAAAAGAGTGGTTGACGACAGCTACGAGATCGAAGTCGGATTCGGACTTTCCGACAAGCTGATCGAAGATATAAAAAACGGTCTGGTCGGAAATATAAAAAAGTTTGCCGTTGTTACGGACAGCGTGGTTGAAGATCTTTACGCAAGACCTATAGCTCAGAAGCTTCTAAAAGAAAACTTCACCGTCAATGTATTTTCTTTTAAGGACGGAGAAAAAAGTAAAACGCGTCAGACGAAAGAATTTGTTGAAGATTCCATGCTTTCCGAAGGCTACCGAAGAGATTGTTGCATTATTGCAGTCGGCGGAGGCGTAGTGACCGATCTCGCCGGTTTTGTTGCCGGAACTTACGGAAGGGGAGTTCCTTTTATCAATTATGCTACAACTCTGCTTGCCGCGGCTGACGCTTCGGTCGGAGGAAAGACTGCCGTTGACACTCCGCTGGCAACGAACCTTATCGGAATTTTCAACCAACCGAAAAAGGTTTACATAGATATCGAGACATGGAAAACACTGCCGCCCCGTCAGCTTTACAGCGGAATGGCGGAGACTATAAAGCATGCGTGTCTTGCCGATAAGGATCTGTTCGAGTTTCTGAACGATAATATGGAAAAAATCTACAACATCGACAGCGCTGCCTGTGAATATATCGCTGACAGAAATTGTCAGATAAAATATAATGTTGTTATGAAAGACGAGCGTGAAAGCGGACTGAGAGAGATACTGAACCTCGGTCACACTGTCGGACGCGCCATTGAAACTGTGAGTGATTACAGGCTTCTCCACGGCGAAGCGGTTTCAATCGGTCTTACCGCAGAGGTCAGGCTTTCAAAAAAGCTTGGTTACATGACGGACGAAGAAATGAACCGTGTGACTGCTCTTCTTGAAAAAGCTAATCTTCCGACTTCGATTCCCGATTATATTGACAGAGAAGCTTTGGTTAAAAAACTTTACACAGATAAAAAAGTTAAAAACGGAAAGCTTCGTTTTGTTCTTCAGAATGGTATCGGCGATATTGTTCAATTCGGTGAAAATGTTTTTGCAGCCGAGATCACCGAGGAGCTTGCTCGTGAGATCATTATGGAGATCTGATTGATTATTGTTATAAAAGTAACAAACGGACTTGCCCGGATAATATTTTTCTCCCGGCAAGTCCGTTTATTTTTCTTCATAGATCATATGTTACAAATTTAAAAAATAATTACAAATTTTAATAAAATTATGAAAATCAGTTGATATTTTGTAAATTTTGTCATATAATAGATACTTAAGAGGTGTATACCGAATTTTAAAGTTTTGATCAGTGTATCCTTAAGGCAATACATCACAAACTGCCGGATATGCAGACTGATTGGATCGTACTGCAAATGTCCCACGGTTACCATCAGGCGTTTTTGAGCGAATCAGCCTTCGGGATATTGTGACACTAACGCATAACACATTCCTTTAGTGTCAGCACACCTTAGGAACTGTTCATGGATAACTTTTCATTTCTGCTTGTCTAATTTGCCTTGAACTGAGTTAAATTTCCTTCGGGCGTATGTCGAGGACGACAACGCAGCTATGCGCTCACCGGGGCGTCGAACTTGTCTGGATATTTGTTTGGTTTGCTATAAGCATAAATTGAAAATTTATTTCTTCACAGTTCCTTAATACATTACCGTTAACAGAGAGGTTTTTTAATATGGATACAAGAACAGAGTTCTTTTTGAACGGTCTCAAAGGGAAAAGGATAGCCCTTTGCGGAATCGGAAGGAGTAATCTTCCGCTGATAGGTCTGTTCACAAAATACGGCGCTGTTGTTACAGCGTGTGACAGAAGAACCGAGGAGCAGCTCGGTGAAATGGCGGAGCAAGCCGTCTCCAAGGGCGCTAAACTCAGTCTGGGAGAGGGTTACCTTGACGGTCTTGATGTTGATATTGTTTTCCGTACTCCGGGAATGCGTTATTATATGGACGAACTTACAGCGATGAGGGAGCGAGGAATAGCGGTTACTTCCGAAATGGAAGTTTTCTTTGATCTTTGTCCCTGCAAAATTATCGCTGTGACGGGAAGCGACGGAAAAACAACCACCACAACCGTTATCTCCGAGTTTTTGAAAGCCGAAGGAAAAACAGTCCATCTCGGAGGAAATATCGGAAAGCCGCTTCTTCCGGAGATCGAAACAATTTCCAAAGACGACTTTGCTGTCGTTGAATTATCAAGTTTTCAGCTCATTTCGATGAGAAGAAGTCCGGACGTTGCGGTAGTTACCAACCTTGCGCCGAATCACCTTGATATTCATAAGGATATGCAGGAGTACATAGATTCAAAGAAAAATATAATTCTTCACCAGAATGCTTTTTCACGAAGTGTCCTGAATCTTGACAATGATATTTCAAATTCATTCTCAACGGACGTCAGAGGAACTCTCTTTAAATTCTCCCGAAGAGAAAAGGTCGGAAACGGAGCCTATATGAATGAAAACGGAGATCTGATGTTCTCTTTGAACGGTGAAGAAACGTATATTATGAACAAGTCGGAAATAAAGATCCCCGGTCTTCATAATGTTGAAAATTATCTTGCTGCGATCTCGGCGGTCTGGGGCGATGTTTCGGTTGAAAACATAGTCGCTGTTGCGAAGAACTTCGGCGGCGTTGCTCATCGGAACGAGTTCGTAAGGGAAGTGAACGGAGTGAAATATTATAATGACTCTATCGCTTCGAGTCCTACGAGGACAGCTTTGGGAACGCTGTCGCTTTATGACGAGAAAATAATCGTTATTCTCGGAGGATATGATAAACACCTTGATTACACCGACCTTGGAAAACTTATCACAGAAAAGGTCAAAACAGCGATAATCATGGGTGCGACAGGTCCCAAAATAGAGAAAGCTATCCTTGAAGCCGAGAATTATTCCGAGGGAAATCCGAGAATTATTAAGGTCCGGAATATGGAAGAGGCTGTGAATGCTGCGTTTGAATGTGCTGTCAAAGGAGATATCGTTTCGATGTCGCCTGCGAGCGCAAGTTTTGATTTGTATAAGAATTTCGAAGAGCGTGGAGAGCACTTCAAAAGTTTGGTAAATGATCTTTGATATTGTCAGATAATTTTTTATCGGGAACGGAGAATATTATGATTGAACTGCTGAAAAAGCTTTGTACGGCGAAGGGTGTATCGGGGCGTGAGGAAAACGTCTGTACTCTGATAAAAAACGAAATATTGAAATACGCCGATGAGGCTTTTATTGACAAAAATAATAACGTTATTGCGAAAATAGGCAATACGGAAGAGCATAATATTATGCTGGACGCTCACCTTGACGAGATCGGTTTTGTTGTGACGTATATCGACGAAAACGGATTCCTCAAGGTGTCGCAGTGTGGTGGAATGGACTACCGTGTTGTTCAGGATACACGCTTCAAGGTTCTTACCGACTACGGTGAGATCACAGCGGTGGCTTGCTGTCTTCCCCCGCATCTTGCTGACGGAGGCGAGGATAAAGCTCCGGATTCGGACAGCGTCTATCTTGACACAGGACTTCCTGCCGAGAAGGTCAAAGAAATTGTGAACATCGGAGACGCCGTTGCATACGATGCAACTCCTCTTGTTCTTCTCAACAACAGGTTCACATGCTGTTCAACCGATAACAGAGCGAGCTGTGCGCTTCTTTTGAGAGTCGCTCAGCTCATCAGAGAGGAACCTGTTAACTCAGGCGTTACTTTTGCTTTCACTTCTCAGGAGGAAACATACGGACGCGGAGCGTCAACGGCGGCTTACAACGTATATCCCGATGAGACGATATCAATTGATGTCAGCTTTGCGCTCCAGAGCGGAGTTTCACCGAGTGAAAGCGGCGAACTTGGAAAGGGCGGCATGATATGTATTTCACCTGTTCTTTCTCGGAAAATGTCTTACAGGCTGATTTCCGTTGCCAAAGAGAAAAAGCTTCCCTATCAGATAGAGGTCACGGGAGGTCTGACGGGAACGAACGGCGACAGAATTTCGGTGACTCGAAGCGGAATTCCTACTGCGGTAGTTTCGATCCCTCAGAGAAATATGCACACCGGCGTGGAAATCGTGAGCATAGATGATATTGAAAGTATAGCTCAGCTGATATATGAATATATCAAAACAGCTTGTTGATAGGTGAATGGATATGAATATGGATTTATTAAAAAAACTTTGTCTTGCCAATGGCGTTTCATCGGGTGAAGATGAGGTCAGAAATATAATAATATCGGAGATCGACGGTTATGCCGATGAAATAGCCGTTGATAAAAGCGGTAATATAATAGTTTTCAAAAAAGGCGCCGCTCCTGCGAAAAACAAGCTTGTTCTATCCGCTCACATGGACGAAGTAGGGTTTATCGTGACTTGCGTTAACGGAGACGGAACGCTGAGCGTTGACGAGGTCGGAGGAATTGACAGGCGAATCATCTCCGGAAAGAGCGTTAAGCTTTGTTCGTCCAAGCTCAACGGAGTTTTCGGGATAAAGCCGATCCATCTTTCAAGGGGCGACAGCAAAAATGAGATCCCGAAGCTTTCATCAATGTACATAGATATCGGAGCAAAAGATAAAAAGGACGCCGAAAACAATATTGAGGTAGGCGATCTTGTTGCATTTGAAGGCTTCTATGAAGAAAATGAACAGTCTGTCATAACCAAAGCGCTTGATGATCGTGTGGGGTGTCTTGTTTTGATCGAGATGATAAAAAGCAATCTTCCTTACGATATGTATTTTACGTTTGTGGTTCAGGAAGAGGTCGGTCTTCGCGGCGCAAAAACGGCAGCTTATACCGTGGATCCTGAATTTGCGATCGTTGTTGAAACGACAACTGCCGCAGATATTCCCAACGTCGACGAAAGTAAACAGGTTTGTCGTCTTGGCGAAGGCGCAGTGATATCTTTTATGGACAGGCGAACAATATACGACAAGGAATTGTATAAGGAAGCTTTTAAAGCTGCTCAGCGCGCAGGGGTGAAGGCTCAGGCGAAAAAAGCCGTTGCAGGCGGCAATGACGCAGGTGTGATAAGTACATCAAGAGGCGGAGTCAGAACGATAGCCGTTTCATTGCCGTGCAGATATCTTCATGCACCTCACACAACCGCTTTCAAGGAAGATATAAATGCCGTATATCAGACTGTGAACGAGCTTTCAAAAACAATTGCCGGCGGATCGTTTAAACCGGAAAATTAACATGATATGCATAAATGATTTCAGCAGAAAGTTTGAGATGGATCTTTATTCTCTCTGTGAAAGATCGCCGTATGGTGCGAGGATAATTTCGTATCATGCGGCGTATCACGGGAAAAAATACAATTTTCTTGATTTCTGGATACAGCGTGATAAAAATAATAAAGCTGTGTGTGCTTTTTGTAAATATTATTCCACTGTGATAATTTGCGGACAGCCGTCCGAGAAAAGCGAAGCAGAGGATTTCATACGTATGCTGTCTCCTGTCAATATTCTGTGTGACGATTCGTTAAAGCTTGATCTCGGAATGAAAGTCGAAAAAGGCGAAACTATGGAATGCACAGAGCTTTCCGAGATGTCTTCAGGGGCGAATATCAAAATTATCCGTCTCAGCAGCGATATGGAGAATTTGAAGTCGGTTTATTTACTCATTTGCGAGGAAAGCGGCAACAAGACTTCCATGCCCGATTTTGAAAGCTATTTTCTCGATATTTCTCACAAGATGCGTCATGGCTTTTCGGAAGTTTATGCGGTTTGCGATGAAGAGGGGAATATTGTTTCCACTGCAGCTGTTCTCGCCGTTTCTCAATTTTCTTGTGTAATAGGATGTGTGGCAACGTCCCCAAAATTCAGAAAAAGGGGATATGCGACGGCTTTGGTGAGATACATCACGGAAAAGAAACTCAAAACTGGTCGGATCGTTTATCTTCATCGGGAGAAATATATTTCCATTTACGAAAAGACAGGATTCAAAACGGTAGGATTGTGGAATGAATTGACTCGCTGCGACAACGGATAAAGTTTTGCTCAAACTTTGAATTTGCAATTTTATTATTTTAAAATTGCAAAATTTTCCTCTCCCTGTTGATTTAGGAAGCATTTTGTTGTATAATTTGAAAGTGAAGTTTGTTCCTGCAAATTAACAGATAGATTTTATGAGAGGTGTTCACAATGAGCATTAGAATTGGTATTTATGGATACGGCAACCTTGGCAGAGGCGTTGAGGCTGCGATCAGACAAAATAAGGATACTGAGCTTGCAGCAGTATTTTCAAGAAGAGATCCTTCAACCGTCAAAATTGCAACGGAAGGAGTTCCGGTGGTTTCTGCCGATTCTGTTGAAGATTATAAGGATAAAATTGATGTTATGATTATCTGCGGAGGAAGTGCAACAGATCTGCCTGTTCAGACTCCGAGACTTGCGAAGCTTTTCAATGTCATTGACAGCTTTGATACACATGCTAATATCCCAACTCATTTCGCCAATGTTGACGCAGCGGCAAAGGAGGGCGGAAATATAGGAATTATTTCTGTCGGCTGGGATCCCGGAATGTTTTCGCTTAACAGACTCTATGCGAACTGTATTCTTACCGACGGCGTAGATTATACGTTCTGGGGCAAGGGCGTAAGTCAGGGTCACTCCGATGCGATCAGAAGAATAGAAGGTGTCGCCGATGCAAGACAGTATACCGTTCCGGTTCCGGAAGCTCTTGAAGCTGTGAGAAACGGCGAGAATCCCGAGCTTACTACAAGACAGAAGCACACAAGAGTTTGCTATGTCGTTGCAAAAGACGGCGCAGATAAAGCCGAGATCGAAAAGAAGATCGTGACTATGCCGAACTACTTCTCTGATTATGACACTACCGTAAACTTTATCACTGCCGAAGAAATGGCTCGCGATCACAGCGGTCTTCCTCACGGAGGTCTTGTGATAAGAAGCGGAAAAACAGGTCTTAACGGCGAACACAATCATATCATTGAATACAGCTTGAAGCTTGATTCCAATCCGGAATTTACTTCCTGCGTTCTCGTAGCTTACGCGCGTGCTGCTTACAGATTCTCAAAGGAAGGCGCAAGCGGCTGCAAAACGGTATTCGATGTCCCTCCGGCTTATCTTTCATCTTTGAGCAATGAGGAGATTATTTCTCATCTTCTTTAATTTTTAAATTTTTAACTTATACTTCTCATATTCAAAATTACAATGAATGTAGAGTCTATCGTGGGTTGTCAATATAAAGAATAGTTTTCGCTGTCGAATCCGAGATTGTTTTTCGATCAAAGCTATTGTCGTCACCCATACCCCCAACCCCCCCTTTCCCTCAAGGAAAAGGGGGATATCGGGATAGAGGGCTTCGCCCTCTATCCCATCGGGGCTATCGCCCCGAACCCATTCAATCGGTTACTCGGAACTCTGTTTAAATTCCTAAAAACTCAGTTTTG
>CACYDE010000322.1 GCA_902773045.1 uncultured Ruminococcus sp.
AAACCAAACAAATATCCAGACAAGTTCGACGCCCCGGTAAGCGCATAGCTGCGTTGTCGTCCTCGACATACGCCAGTATGCCTTCGTACTCCGCCTTGCTCTGCACTCACCGGCATCGTCTCCTTTTGTCCGTCTATTTATTTGGATTGCTATAGAAGCCGCAGAAATTGCAGTAGACACGGTCAGAGAATATCGTGAGAAAACATGTAATGATATAAAGGTTATTTTCAATGTGTTCAAAGATATTGATCGAGAGATCTATGAATCGCTTCTCGGAAAAAAATGAGGTTTACGGAAACAGCGATCGTATTTTAGTCCGGTTTTGATTTTGAATGTCGGAAGCGGATTATTGTAGAAGGGTGATCTGCGTGTTGGTGTCAGACGACAAGTATAGAGTTTTAAAAGAATATTTCGGTTACGTCGGATTCAGAAACGGTCAGGAAGAAGTCATAGACAGTATTTGCAGCGGTCGTGATGTTGTATGTGTAATGCCGACCGGTGCAGGAAAATCTTTGTGTTATCAGGTGCCTGCAATGCTTTTTTCCGGATTGACCATCGTGATTTCGCCGCTCATTTCTCTTATGCAGGATCAGGTGAAATCTTTGGTTCAGAGCGGAATTCGTGCGGCATATATAAACAGCACTCTTACTCCGGGACAGTACAGAGATGTTTTAAGAATGATGCGTGAAGGGATCTGCAAAATTGTATATATATCCCCCGAAAGACTGGAAAACAAATCATTCTTGGAATTTGTTGAAACACTTGATATTTCAATGATCGCGGTTGATGAGGCTCACTGCATTTCTCATTGGGGACAGGATTTTCGGCCGAGCTATCTGAAAATTTCAGAGTTTTCGGAACGTTTAAAAAAACGCCCGATAATGGCGGGCTTTACTGCTACTGCGACGGAAAAAGTAAAAAACGATATCAAAAATCTCCTTAAACTTAATGATCCTTTTTCGCTGACGACAGGATTTGACCGTCCGAATTTATTTTTTTCCGTCATTCAGCCGCCGACGAGAACCGAAAAACTTTTGGAACTCGTCAATGAGAGATATTCACTCAGCGGGATCGTTTATTGTCTTACAAGAAGTAATGTTGATAAGGTTTGTGATATTCTTAATGAGAACGGGTTTCACGCAGTAAAATATCACGGAGGTATGCCGGATCATGAAAAGAAGAAAAATCAAGAAGATTTTATTTATGATCGCGTACCGGTGATGGTTGCGACCAATGCTTTCGGTATGGGAATCGACAAATCAAATGTGTCTTATGTCATTCATTTCAATATGCCTATGGATCTGGAAAGCTATTATCAGGAAGCCGGAAGAGCCGGCCGTGACGGAAGTGAAGCGGAATGTATCATAATGTATAACCGTTCTGATTTGAGAATATTGAGAATGTTTATAAACAATATAGATGAAAATCCCGATCTTACAGATGAAATGAAGAACGACCTTCGGGAAGCTCATGAACTTCGCCTTAAATTCATGACTTTTTACTGCACGACCTCAGACTGTCTGAGAGGGTTCATACTCAGATATTTCGGAGAAAGAAAAAACTGCCGATGCGGAAAATGTTCGAACTGCGTTTCAAAATACGAATGGACGGATATAACGGTTGAAGCTCAGAAGATACTTTCCTGTGCAGCACGCACGCGGCAGGTCTGTGATATTAATATGCTTTGCGATATTCTGTTGGGGGTGAATAATGATACTGTCCTCCGCAGCGGTTATGACAAACTCTCAACTTACGGGATCATGAGCGACAGCACAAGGGATAAGATACGCGCTGTGATAAATGTTCTTATAATCAGAAAATATGTGAACATAACAGAAGACCCGGTTCCTGTCCTTCTTCTCAACAAGCTTTCAGCCGAGATCCTGAAGGGAAGGCAGAAAGTTACGTCAAAGCTCCTCTCGGACAAAACATTTGTCGTGAACAATGGGAGCAATACGGAAGATGAGGAAAACTTTGACGAAAAGCTCATGGAATTTTTGAAGGCTTTGAGAAAGAAGCTGGCTTCGAAAGCTTCCGTTCCCGCCTACGTAATTTTCTCGGATGCAGTTCTGAGAGAGATCTGCCGAAAAAAACCGAAGAACCGTTCGGAATTTTCCGGAATATCTGGTGTCGGGGCGGTGAAGCTTGATCGTTATGGCGATATCTTTATAAAAGCAATAAAAGAGTACCGGGGAGAAACCTGATGTTTCCCGTTACAGTAACTTAAACTCTAAAAAATAAAGTTTTAAAAACTGAACCACTACCGCCTAAAGGCGGTAGGTTCAAAATGCGGCTGAAGCCGCCTAAAGTTCACTAATTCTAAAATTGTCTGAATT
>CACYDE010000323.1 GCA_902773045.1 uncultured Ruminococcus sp.
AGTATGCCTTCGTCCTCCGCCTTGCTCTGCACTCACCGGCATCGTCTCCTTTTGTCCGTCTATTTATTTGGATTGCTATATTATAAATCCACGACAACCGAATTACAGAACAGACTGTCCGCTGTTTTATCTCCCGATATAAGAACGGAAGAAGCCGTCGAAAAACGCAGAAAACAATCAGAGATCGAAAAAACAGAGGGTGCAGTATCGGGTGAAAATGAAAAAAAGATGAAAAGGATAATCCTCTTAAAACTGTCGAGGAACTTGTTGAGGGCAACGCAAACATGATCGATGGTATCATCAACAACGAGCCGCCGAGGAAGGACGAGCCGAAACAAAAAATCACGAAGGACGAGAAGCCGCAGGGCTTTACCTTTTCTTTGGCACAGCTCAAGCGTAATGCAAAGCGCATTTCGGAGCAAAAGTCGGAGCAAACGTCAACCGATCAGTACCAACGCGATCAAGTTATAATTTAATAAACCACCGACAGCCTTGCGGAGTGTTCACCGCACTTCGCAGGGCTGATGTTATATACAAAACGAAAAGAGGTTGCTTTTTATGATCAACATTATAACTATTCAGGGAAGATTAACATCGGATCCGGAGGTGCAGCATACCGAGAATGATATAGCCGTATGCAATTTCTCTATTGCCTGCGACCGCAGCTACACAAAAGAAGAGAAAATTACCGATTTTTTTGATTGCGTAGCGTGGAGAGCTAAAGCCGAATTTTTAGAACGCAGCTTTTCTAAAGGAGACATGATCGCATTGGTCGGAAGACTCATTACGGATGATTATACCGACAAGAACGGCAGTAAGCGTAAATCGGTAAAGATCCTTGTTACGGAGATCTCCTTCTCCGGGATCACAAAGAAATTCAAAGATAACAACTTCAACGGTTTGGAAGGATTGGCAGTAAGCGATGAAATGGCAGAATTGGCAAACGATGAAGATCTGCCTTTCTAAATGAGGTGAGTGTATGAATTTTTACGGAAGTGAGCTATGGTATAAAGCTCGGGATAACGCCGACAAGCTTGCTATAACGATTATGCCGTCAGCCGTAGATAGCTTTACAAAACTGCTTGAAGAAAACGATCTGTGCTATTATGGATTTGACAACGGTCGTATTGAAAAAATATCGGTTAATAGGTCTGATCTCGATCTCAATTAAATCACTTGTCGGAGAAGATTTAGCTAAGGTTTTGAGAGCCGAAGATATTACCAAACCCTATACTCCCCCAGAGAAAAATGTTTTCGGAACAATTGAGTACAAGTATATTGCCAAAGCTTCACGTCGGTTTCTAACCGGAGAAAGTGAAGCGGAGCAGAAAGCAATCCTGCGAACTGCGGAGCTTTTAAAGCGTGACGGCGTGAAATTTTCCGGTCGTGCATACGAAGACAAGATCACACTTACACTCAACGAGCAGGATATAGAGACTGCAACGGCATATTATAAAAATGCGCTTGAGCATCTTGAGAAACTGCCCGAGGTTATCGGTAGGGATAGAATATCCCAAAATATGGAAACCGTAATCGGCGGGATGATGGATATGGGGTTTGGCGAAAATCAACTGACCTCGGAATACGCTGCTTTAATTCGTGAGATGTCGGCTTTTCGTGATGTTGATATCGAGGACTACCTGATGTATCTCAATGCTGATTTTACAGCCGAACAGAACAGATCTGTATTTGCCCTGCTTAAAGCGATTTACGAAAAAGGCGGCTTTGATATTATATCGCCGAGCGAAGCTCAGGAGAAGCTGGACGAGATCGAGAAAGAATACAAACTCAATGTGCTTCTTCGAGAATATTTTGATCTTCACAGCTTTAATTCCGATCAGACTGCCGCCATCAGAGATATCTGCATTAACGAAGCAGCTCTGACTTCGGACTTGAAATATATCGACGAAACATTTTCTCCGGCAGAGATCAAAAGAATACACGAGATATGGAGCAGCGAAAAATCAGCCGATGAATTAGTCGGAGATATCAACAAGTTTATCAACGATCAGAAACTCGGCAGAACGGGTATCGGATACACCGATTCTTTCATCGATTCGGGAAACGGTACGGTGAATTGGATACGCCGCTCTTATGACGAGAATAACGGTGATATATTCAGGCAGTACACAGCAACGTACAAGGAAATACTTTTAGCCGAAACGCTCTTTGACGATCCGAAAGACATTTTCGACTATCTGACGAAAACGTCTACATACTATGAAATGAAGAATTTACCCTCAAGCGGATTGACAGAATACCGCCGAAACTTTGCGGACGGAGAAATGTATACCGAAGGCGATATGTCATTCTTCGACCGTGCTGCAAATAAACACATGAACGATATCGAGATCTTCACGATCGATGATATGGCGGTTTATATCGCAGATGATGTAAAGGATAGAATTTCGGAAGATCAGCTCCGTCAGCTGATCGAAAACAAGACGGACGAGCTGCTGTCACGCGGCGGTATTGACGAGAAGCTTTCGGGACATTCCCGAAGCGATGTGCTGCTGCTTTGCTCCGAACTGAAAGGATCACCGTTT
This sequence comes from uncultured Ruminococcus sp., assembly GCA_902773045.1. Classification (GTDB taxonomy): domain Bacteria; phylum Bacillota; class Clostridia; order Oscillospirales; family Acutalibacteraceae; genus RUG592. The sequence continues at coordinate 2,547 of CACYDE010000323.1, forward strand.
GCGGAAAAGATAAGCTCCAACTTGACCGAAAAGGTCAAATCGGAGCTTTTACGCAAGGGTATTGATGTTGTAAAGGAAAAAACTTTTGCCGAGCAGGTGGATGAGGTGCTGTCCGGTAAGGCAAGCCGATATAACGACTTAAAGGTTTGCGACACGCCGCAGGTGTTACTTGATGTTGGGTGTAAGCAATTGCCAATGCTCTATACACAACGACATTTGCGTGAAGCGTTAAAGCCTAAAAACAAAAGAACACACGCTCATGGCTTATCTGTCGATACAATGAAGATAATGCCTGAATTAATTTCAGATCCGGTAATGGTTTATGATTCTGTATCAAGAGACGACAGTATTGTGATCGTTACATCTAAATGTGACAATGATAATCTTCCTGTTATTGTAAGTATTCAGCCGAATGGTAGCGGAAAATACGAGTTGACACAAGTTGACAGTAATTTTATAACGAGTATTTACGGAAGAGAAAGATTTGACAAGCATATCGAAGATGTGATAAATGTAGACAATATGCTGTATA
>CACYDE010000324.1 GCA_902773045.1 uncultured Ruminococcus sp.
CTTTGGTCGCTGACGCAGCAAATCGGCGTAGAAAATAAACTGCCCTCAGCGAAATCAGACTAACTGAGATAAGCGAAAAAATAATAATAAATTATCAACAAATACAACTTTCCCGATCCAAGAACAAAGGAAAGAGCATAGCGAATTGCCGGTCAAAGAAAAAAGAAGCTGAATTTTTAATAGCACAACGAGTTAAGTTGCTAACCAATATAAATACAATTAAGAAAAGGTGATTAAAGATGGCTTTGGTGAAAGGTTTCAGAGGACTTAGATTTAACTGTGAAAAATCGGGAGATATATCGGAGGTGGTATGTCCCCCTTACGATATAATCAGTGATGAACAGCGTAAGAGCTATATCGAAAAAAATCAATATAACATAATACGTCTTGAACTTCCGAAGGGAGACGATCCCTACAAAAACGCAAAGACTGTTCTTGACGATTGGCTTGAAAACGGAGTTCTCGAGAGAGATGAAAAGGACAGCATTTATATCTATGAAGAAGAATTTTCCGCTTACGGAAAGACTTATAAGGTCAAAGGCTGTATCGTCAGGGTAAGGATAGAGGAGTTTGAAAAGGGAATCATTTTACCTCATGAATTTACTCTTTCGAAGGCAAAAGAGGACCGATTCAATCTCATGAAGGCTACAAACTGTAATTTCAGTCAGATATATGCATTGTATTCCGATGAGGAAAGAAAAACTATCGGAAAGCTCGATGAGCTTTCCTCACGCAAACCCGACGCAGAGCTTACCGATGGTGACGGAGTGACCCACAGAATGTGGATAATTTCGGATGAAGCCGATGTTGAAAATATCTGTTCGGATTTTGACGACAGAAAGCTTTTTATCGCAGACGGTCATCACAGATATGAAACTGCTTTGAATTACAGGAACTACTGCAGGGAGAACGGATCGAGCAAAGAGGGTGACGCAGTGGATTATCAGATGATGATGCTTGTGAACATGGAACACCCGGGTCTTGTTGTTTTTCCGACTCACAGGATCGTTCGTGATCTCGAAAGCTTTGACAGAGAAAAGGTCATTGATTCCTGCAAAGAATATTTCGATGTGGAAGAATATCAAAGCACGGCAAACATAGAAGAGGTTCTCGGAAAGCTTTACAAGGAGAATAAAAAAGCTTTCGGAATGTACTGCGGCGGCGAAAGCTGGACGCTTCTTGTTCTGAGATCCATGGAGGCTATGGAGAAGCTTCTTCCGAACGTGAGCGCCGCTTCGCAGGGGCTTGATGTTTCAGTTCTTCACACCCTGATCCTCGAAAAACTTATGGGGATCGACGCCGAGAACATGGCGAAACAGATCAATCTGACTTATGAAAAGCAGATCGAAAATGCGTTGGCGGCAGTCAACAGAGGAGAGGCGAACTGTGCGTTCATTCTGAATCCTACGAAGATCAGCGAGATCTGCGACGTATCCTCGGCAGGCGAAAAAATGCCTCAGAAATCAACTTATTTTTATCCCAAGCTTATCACAGGTCTGGTGATGAACAAGCTTGATTAAGATGATTTAATTGCAGCTTTATCATTGTCCGCAACTTAAGAAGGTATTGGAAGATATTGTTTGAAAAAGCAGTATAAGCTGTGGATAATGGTTTTATTATGAATATCGAAGAGAACCGCGGCTTCACGATTTTCGATGATCGTTGCCTGCGGTTCTTTTCACGTTAATAATAAGATTTATTTAAAATATAAATATTATTATCGAGAAGATTAGTATAAAATGATTATTGCCTTTTCGGGATTTTGTGGTAAAATAAAATGTGGCTTTGTAAATTAATATTTAAGGTGGTATTTTATGGGAAAAAAGGAGAAGAATAAATATTCGCAATACATCATAATTGTGATTGTATGTTTTATTGCGGAACTCATTATTTCTAATTTTATGTCTCTCTCGGTGATATTCGGAAATGTTGAAAAAAAGGAAATGGATATTGCAAGCGACCTTAAGGTTTCCGGAGAGAAAATAAAGTACAAGGATTCCGACGGAGTTTATCAGGAGGAAAATTACTTATCTTTTAAAAACGTTAACACTAAGATCAAAAGCGTTTGCATAACTCTTACGGACGAATATTATGAATATGTAGACGTTGATGTTTCTTTTTCGGACGATAATTTTGCCTATGAAGACGCATTCGGTTATAATAAGCTTTCGACGAGAATGTTCACGGGAACTTCGGAGAAGAACTTTTTCAGCGTAAATTCCTTTGGAGATGTCAAGGAATTGAGGATCGAGTTCGGAGAATCAACAGGAGACATAGAAATTGACAGCATTACTGTCAACGATACTCCGGATTTCAGATTCAGTCTTTTCCGTTATTTGTTTATGGCGGCTGCCTGCGTGATCGTTCTTAACGGATATTGGCAGATAAAATTCGGAAAGAAGAATGAGCTTATTTTGAAATTTGCCGCAGGCGTGATGTGTATTGCAGTGGTTACGGTAGGCTTAATGATTACCGATACTTCCGATTACACTTTCCTTGACGATTATCCGTCACAAAATATCACAGACGAAGATCAGTACAGACAGCTTTTTGAGGCATTCAAGAAAGGTCAGCTGAATCTTGAAATCGACTACGATGTTGAAAAGCTTGATTCGCTCGAAAATCCCTATGACCGAAGTGAAAGAAACAAGGAAGATCTTCACGGCGCTCTTTGGGATCGCGCTTATTACAACGGGAAGTTTTACTCATATTTCGGAGTTGCTCCGATCATTACCGTGTATTACCCGATAAATCTGCTGACAGGAAAAGTTCCGACTACCATTATGGTTTCGACGGTTCTGTGTCTTTATGCGGTGATATTTATTTCTCTTCTTTATATCGAAGTGATAAAACGCTTCTGCAAAGACGTGCCGCTTGTCCTTGCCGTATTGGGCGAGGCTGCGATACTGTTCGGTTCCCTGATTTTTGCGGAGGCTCTTGAATTCCAGTTCTACTATCTTGCTGTAGTTTCGGGAATAGGGTGTGTTGCGGCGTTCCTTTACTTTATTCTCAAGGCATATTTTGAAACCGAGGATCACAGAAAAAGGCTGATATATCTTGTTCTTACGGGAATATCTCTTGTTCTTGTCGTGGCTTCAAGACCTACGCTGCTTCTCTATTGTTTCTCTGCGATAGTTCCCGCACTGTTTATTTTCACCAACAAAAAGGAAGAAATGAAGAACAAGATCCAATATCTTTGTTCCGTGGGGATCCCGGTCGTTATAGGCGCTGTCCTTATAATGGTGTATAACTATAAGCGTTTTGACAGTCCGTTTGAGTTCGGTTTTAACTATCAGCTTACGGTAAGTATGGCAAAGGCAAACACAATAACGTTGGCAATGATCCCCGCAGCTTTCTACCATTACTTTATCCAGCAGCCGGGAATCAGATCGACATATCCCTATTTTGAGATAAAGAGTTTGTCGCTTTCAAGTTATTCAAGATATAATTATAACGGAAGAGCGATGGGTATTCTTAATTATCCGATAACGTGGGGCGCGTTCCTTCTTCCTTTCACAACCAGAAAGAAAGATAAGTTCAAAACCGCATTTTTCATGACTTTAGGCGGTCTTGCAATTGTGATGTCTTTCATTGATATGTGTAAGGCAGGCTCGCATTACAGATATACTGCCGATATATTGCTGCCGATAGCTTTGATCGGTATTATGGCGATGTTTGATCTGCTTTCGTATTTGAAAGACATTTCAAAAAAATCATATATCACATTTTATATTTTCATTGTCCTGATACTTCTTGCAACGATATGGGTCGGATATCACATGATGTTTGCAAATGAAACGGGAAAACTCATGAAGACTTTCGCTCTCGCGGGATATAAATTAAAAAACTTATAAAATATACAAAATTATATTGAAATACTCCTTTTAAAATGTTAAAATAGATGTATCTACAATAACATTTTAAAAGGAGTTTTCGGTATGAGTAGTAAGTTTGTAATTGCTGTCAGCCGTCAGTACGGAAGCGGCGGTCATGAGATCGGAAGAAAGCTTGCGAAAAAGCTTGATGTGAAATTTTATGACAAAGAGCTTCTCTCGAAGATCGCGAAGGACAGCGGAATGTCAAAAAATCTCGTTGAATTTTACGACGAGATGCCGACGAAAAGCCTTCTTTTCTCGCTTGCGATGGACGCCTATCCTATGTCATTCGCCGAAGTTCCGCTTAATCAGAAGGTCTATCAGGCTCAGGTCGAAACGATCAAGAATATTGCGAATGAGGAGTCGTGCGTGATTATAGGACGCTGTGCGGACAGTATTCTCAGCGAGCATGAGAATCTCATCTCGATTTTCGTTCACTCGTCAATGGATAATAAGATCAAGCGTGTGATGGAGCGCGACGGACTGACCAAAGATAAGGCGAGAGAAAGAATAGTGAAAACCGACAAGAAACGCGCGTCGTTCTATAATTTCTATTCTCTTGACAAAAAATGGGGAGAAGCGACCTCACATGATCTCACGGTGGACAGCGGAAAGCTGGGGATAGATGAAACAGTTGTTTTGATCTATAATTATATCAAACTAAGAGGTCTTTTGAAGTAATATATTTTTAACGGGGAAATTTATGAATGAGTTTCCCTGTGTTTTATTAAAAAAATTATTTTATATATTGCGAAAAAAACAAGAAAACGTTATAATATGTATAACACGGAGGAATATTATATGAAAAAGGTTGAGATTTTTACGGACGGAGCCTGCAAAGGAAATCCCGGACCGGGAGGCTGGGGCGCTGTTCTGAGATATGGAAATGCAGAAAAGGAAATAAGCGGCGGCGAAAAGTCGACTACAAACAATCGAATGGAAATCACGGCGGTTCTTGAAGCGCTGAAGCTTCTGAAAGAACCGTGTGAAGTGGATCTTTACAGCGATTCGCAGTATGTCTGCAATGCGATCAAGCTGGGCTGGGCGAAAAAGTGGAAATCAAACAACTGGATGAGGAACAAGAATGAACCGGCGCTCAATTCCGATTTGTGGGAAGATATCCTCAGCCTTTGCGAAAAGCATCGTGTGAATGTGAACTGGGTCAAAGGACATGCCGGTCATCCGGAAAATGAACGCTGTGATCGGCTTGCCGTAGCGGCTGCTGAAAAATATAAATGATATGAAAAAGTATGTTTCTTGTGTATTGATCCTGATTTGTGGTTGTCTTGCGATGTTTGTGCCGTTAAAAATATTTATAGCAAAAGCCGATGTTGTGGTTCGGGACTGTGGTGCGGTCTGCTTTGTTGGCGCAGATAACGACGGGAATTTTTACGTTCTCAGCCGCAATGAAAGTATATACAAGATAACATCTATTGATAAAAATTTTAACATCTACGAAAAAGAACTTGATATTGACGAAAAAATCGTAAGCTTCGCATATACCGACGGGAAGTTTTATTTCTTTGGAAACGGAGCGGAATATTCAAATGAAAGAGTTTTGCAGTTTGTTAACATAGTTGAATACGACTGCCGCGAAAGAGTTATTTCGCGAAAAGTGATAAATTACGCTCAGGTGAACGAAATAGGAACGTCTGCGGTCGATCGTGACGGAAATTACTACTTAAAATATGAGAAAGCGATAAATGTCTATTCTCCGAGCTGTCAGTTTATCAGAAGCTTTGATTATGGTTCATATCCTCCTAATCTTATTTCAAACGATGACGGAAGTTTGATCTTTTGTGCGGAAAATGAGGGGCTGAAAGTTTTCGAAGGCGGAAACAGTCACTCTTTTGATGTTTATACGGATATAATATATATGAATGGCGGAGGATATTTCTCCACGGGAGATAATATTATCTACAAATATGAAAGCGGAACTGTCACCGAATGCTGCGGCGGCTTTGAGAAGTCATGGGGAAATGCGGTGGTGAAAGACTGGTTTATCGGTTTAAAAGACGGCTTTTTGACGGCGGTTCAAAACGGAGAAGAGGTCAGGCTTTCGGAAGTCGGGGGTGAAGTCTGGCTTTGCGGCTCGAACGGAGTCTGCGGCTGTTTCATCATGAGAGATAATGAGATTTTTGCGGAGTTTTTCCATGAGGAGGATATAGAAAGTCATCGTCAGCTGAGCGATTCCGACGTTTCGGACAATCCGCAGGATACAAGCTATATTTTTGACAGTGAAAGCGGTATCGTCAGTGGAATTGAACCGACAACGACTGTCGCGGCAATGAGGAAAAATATTGAATCGGGCGGAGAGACCGTCACTTTTTTCGACAGCCACGGAAACATAAAAACGAGCGGCACGATAGGAACCGGCGGAAAGATCATGATAGGAGAAGCGGTTTTTGATATTGTGATCTTTGGGGAGCTGAGCGGCGAGGGAAACGTCAACGGAAACGACAAAAAGATCCTTTCCGCATATATTCTCGGAAAGAATGATCTGAACGGCGTATATCTCACGGCGGCGGACGTAACGGGTGACGGAGAAGTCGATTTGAGAGATTATGCGGCGTTGGATGATTATATGAAAGGAAAGTATAATATACCCCAAACTCGCTAAGTTTGATGAAAAAATATTACAAATCTGTAAATGTTAGAGATAAAGAGTCGTTTTTTAAAGAAAAAAAGGCTCTTTTTTCTTTTTTAAAAGTGCATTTCAAATCATAAACAAGTCGAGGAATTTAATGCATATCTTTTAATTTTTATGATAAGATCAGGGGTTGACCGATCAAATCAAAACTAAGACGGGAGCGGATCAAGGAAATTTATTGATTGTTAATGACACGTTCATTTTTCGTTAAATATCAACTACTGTTTCGGGTTTTTGAAAAGATTTTTTGGTAAATTTTCACTTAAAAATAATGAACAAATATAAAAGTAAGTATTTGTTAAATTTAAACAAAACAGTGCGAATCATAAGATTATTTCTTTAAAAGCATTGAAAATTTTTTGTAGATGATATATAATGATAACACAATAGTGCAAAAGTATCGATTTTTTCATTATTGTAACAAATTTGTTGTTCCTTTGCTGTGTCAGAAGCGATAAGGCAGCAAAAAATTTTGAAGAAAGGATGGAAAAGATTTATGCATTTTGCAAAAACTGAAAAAAGTCACAGTAAGTTAACGAGAGTATGTTCTCTGCTTCTTTCATTCTTGATCGTTTGTTCGGTGTTGTTTGTTGGTAACATAGGAAAAATAGAAGCGAGTGCGGCAAATATTTCTTCCGGTACGAAAATCACGATTCGAGATAATACATCTACCCAATGGTGGAGAAGTTCTACCCGTTTTACTTATGTAATTTGGTGGACAACCGGCGGTGAATCGAGTAAAAAGATGAAAAAAGAAGCGTCTGATAAAACGTTTACATTCCCGGAAGATTGTGATTACTTTATTGTTTTAAGAATGGACAACAGCTCGTATTCATATTCGACAGACAGTGCAACCGGAGCTTATAATGTCGGTTCATGGCCAAGCAGTAGCAATGTAAAAAATCAAACTGTTACCGTGAATTTTGCTTTAAATAACTCTACACTGCAAATTGATGATGGGCAGCAAACCGATAATCAGGGAAAATTGCTCCAAGAGGTTAGTTGGACAAATATTAGCTATACGTCAAGTCTCGGTCAGAAAGTAACGGCTAAGAATAACTTCGGAGACTCGTATGGCTCGGGCTCGGATAAGGTCGATCTGGTTGCGGTTCCCGCTGTTTTTTACGATTATTTTACCGATTATGAAGTAGTGAACGGCTGGAGAAGCATTGTTACAACTACCGATAACAGAGACGCTTCAACCGCGATAAGCGATAATAAAAATGTGCTTGCTTCAAGAACATATGAAAGTTCGTTCCCGTTTACTGCCGTTAACAAGTATATTTCGGATCTCGCGGGACCCAGTTGGCAGCTTCCCTTGTATTTCGGAAACTTTTTTACGGGTCATTCTCTTATGTATCAGACAGAGGCGCGCAAGGTCTATTTTGGTAATCATGGTTTTGAAAATACGGCGAAACCTCAGAATGACTTTTCACTCGCAGAATTGAAGAATTTCAGTTCGCAGGCGAACAACTCGATGTTTATGAGATCTACATTATACGGAACTCGTTCTGACATTACGGAAGAACCTGATGCAAACCAGACAGATAATGCGTGGATGAAAGGTAAAAAAGACAAGCAAGAGTTAAGCGATGGTACCGTTATCGGTTACAGCGACGCAAGTAAATCGTTTTTGGGTCTCGTAAATGACACTCTTGACAACGATGATGATCTCACCATGGGCACAACGATCAAAGCTCCGTATTTCACGGACGATATCGTAGACGCAGGTCTTGCCGCTAAGGTTACGACAGACTTCCCCATGCGAGTTGAAACGAAACAGAGCAACAAGTTCCTTAACTCAACCACCGGGGAATACGATCAGACGGGCAACTATAAAACTTATGTTTTCAACAGCTTAGACGGCGAGGATAACGTTTACTTCAAAAATTACGGAACAAGTAATTTTAACGTAAACTACGCCCATAACGACCATTCTGTTTACGACGCGCTTGGCGGTTTCGGCGGAACCCAGAACAACAAAGGTTTCTTCCCGTTCGACGACGCCGATATTTCCGCAAACAACAATGTGGCATACGACTACGGATTCGGAATGAGACTTGATATTCCTTTCACGGTCGGAAAAGACGGTTATATTGAAGGATCACAGGAACCCGTAACCTTCAGATTCTCCGGTGACGATGACGTTTGGGTCTTCATCGACGGTAAACTTGCTCTCGATATCGGAGGCGACCACAAGCAGGCTCAGGGTTCGATCGACTTTGCTGCGAAGACGGCTACTATCACTTCCGGAGTTTATATGCCGGGAACATACGGTGAGAACGATTATAATAACCCGGCTATATCTTCGGCAACGAACAGCTATAACTTGTCATATACGGAAACATCGGTTAATCTCAAGGACGGCGGTTCAACCAATTATTACACCGCGGCTCTCGACTCGATCCTGACCTACAATGATTCAAGCAGTACATGGTACGACCCGTCAAACACACATACGCTGACAGTATTCTACATGGAGCGTGGTATGTCGGAGAGTAACCTTAGTCTCGAATTTACTTTGTCACCTCTTCAAAACCAGCTGACTGTTGATAAGGACATTGATTTGACAGACGTTAATGAAAATCTCCAAAGCGCAGTACAGACTCAGGCTAATAATGATAAGTTTGATTATCTTGTTAAGGTCGGAAATTCGTCAACTTCCACTTCCGCAACATGGTATTACAGCTACAATGGCGCGAGCGGAACGACTGCTCCTCAGTACACCGATCTCAACGGAGAGAATGGTGCTGCGTTGGGTTCGGACGGTAAAGTCACAGGCATTACCAACGGCAACGGATTCATGTTTAAGGAACAGATCAATGATGACGGTTCCAAGTGGGTCGACATAACCGAAACGGCTCAAAGCGGCAATAACTATACGTACACTCCGTATATGAAATATACCGATCTCTCTAACAATACAGGAACAGATTTGAGTCAGACGAATAACGTCAACTTCAAATTTCAAACTGCTTCAACAAAGCAGGGCGCCGTAACTAATTTCGCTGTTCACAATGTTAACAAGATCAAAACCGGAAAAATAACATTGAAGAAGACTTACGCGAGCAACAGTGACTTCAACTTTACTGTTAAGGTCAAAGTTCCCGGTGCTTCCGATTATGAGACTCTCGGAACTTATACTGTTACGGCGAACGCGGCTTCCGGAAATCCGGAGATAACCGGTATCCCGCTCGGCTCGGAGGTAGTCATCACCGAGAACGTCAGCGCCGATGATTATACCACTGCTTACGTTATCGGAACCGGTTCTTCGCAGAACGGTTCGGAAGCAACGATCAATTCGCTTTCCGAGGATACGACCGTTACGTTTACGAACACCGATGTTGTTCATACTGTCTCCGCAACTGTTGAAGCAAGCAAGACGCTTGACGGTGAGCCTTCGACCGAGGCTTTCAACTTCTCGCTTACTCCTCTTACGGAAAGCTCGGGAAAATACACCACATCGGGCGATGCTCTTACGGCTTCAAACGGAACATCGGGCGCTAATGTCGGTAAAATCAAATTTGAGATTCCGTCCCTCAACAAGGGAAGTGTTTATTACTATTTGTTAAAAGAAACAAGTACGGATAGCACGACTCGCCGCTGCGATGACAAAGTGTACATTGTAAAAATTGACACTACGGGTGATACGCCTTCCGTAAGCTATTATAATGCTTCGAAGAGCGGTTCGGAGTATACGCTTGGTACTGCGGTTACTTCCGTAATATTTGCAAACACTACAATTCCTCAGTACGGTTCTGTTAAGGTCACCAAAAAAGGCAGTAATAATGAACTGCTTGAGCACGTAATCATTGCTTTAGTTAAGGCCGAAAATAAGGGGACTACCGAAGAACCTGACTGGCAGCCCAAATCAGGCGCGGCAGAAACGACTAAAGAGACCACTTGTTATGGTATTGCGCAGTTTGATAATGTTGAACCCGGTGAATATGTGATCTACGAAAAGAGATCCGTTTCGCAGTATAATGCAGACACATCGAGGACTGAGGGCTATGAGCTTTACGGAAAGTATGTACATATTACTGTTACGGAAAATCATGAAACCACGTTTGAGATGATTGACCCTGTTTCGACCGATCTTCCGAATACAGGCGGCGCAGGCGTTCTGGCTCTTGTTGTCGTTGGCGTTATTCTCGTTTCGGTCGGAGTCTACCTGCTGAGACCTTCCAAAAAGAAAGAAACAAAATAATTAATGTCGGTTTTCTTTTGGTCTGTTGTATGCTGTTTTGAGCGGCATACATTCTGACAGCAGATCAAAAAAATTACGGCGATCGGGAAATATTATTATTTTCCTAAAGATACATTTTTCAAAATTCGAAGAAAGAAGGAAAAAAACCATGAAAGCAAAAAGATTTTTCAGTGTGCTTTTGGCGATTATGATGTTGGTGTCATGCTTCGCTATCAGTGCGAGTGCTGCTACAAA
>CACYDE010000325.1 GCA_902773045.1 uncultured Ruminococcus sp.
ACAACCTTCTTAGCGCCTGCGTCGATGTGAGCCTGTGACTTTGCCTTTGAGCAATAGAAACCTGTGCACTCGAGAACAACGTCAACGCCGATCTCGCCCCAAGGAAGCTCGGCTGCGTTAGCCTTTGCGTAGATTGTGAGTGTTTTGCCGTCAACTGTGATCGTATTAGCCTCATCGTCAGCCTCTACTGTGTGAAGGTTTTCGCCGATCTTGCCGCAGTATCCGCCCTGTGCTGTATCATACTTAAGAAGATCAGCGAGCATTGAAGGCTTTGTAAGATCGTTGATAGCAACAACCTCATAACCCTCTGCGCCGAACATCTGACGGAAAGCAAGACGGCCGATACGACCGAAACCATTAATTGCAACTTTTACTGCCATTTGATTTATCCTCCTAACAAATAAATAACGTGATAAAAACTAAAAATAGTTCGTATATTATTTTATCCTATTTTTGGATTTTTTACAAGTGTTTTAATGAAATTTATTGCAAAATAAACAACCATTTAAGTAAAATTTACCTTTTGTTAAAAATTAATGATTTGCAGGGAGAAAATTTATTATAAATTTATGGTTAGTTTTTTATAGGATATTGACAAAAGCACGATTTTGAATTAAAATAATACACAGGGTAATTTGTCATGCTCTCCGGGCAGTTCGCCGACGGTTTTCAAGTGGACTGCGGATATTTTCCGTACGCATTGCTGCGGGAGATCGGGCGTGATCCTGCCCCGGAACTTTTGTTCCTGTTTTTATAGGTGGACTCCGATGGAGACCGTTTTTATATATGCCGATTCAATATTTGAATTTGTTGTTTTAATTTTTTTATTATGTATAAATTGCCGCCACGGAAGGGTGGTTCTGCATGATTTGCAGTTACGGATTATTTCATTAGGAACAGTTTCTTTATACTGAACTGTATAAAATTTAAAGCTGTAAACGAGATACTTAATACTTTGAAAACAGAATAACTATCGATCAAAAATATGATCTGTGTTCCGTCGTGCGGCTGCGTTTTCGGAGAACGGACGCGCGGACAGCCCTTGGAGTTTTGAAGATTTTAAGGGGCGAAGACGGAGAGTATTTTATCGGTATTGAGTTGAAGTGCATAGTAGAAACGGCGCCGGAGTTGATTTTTCTTTTGAACTTGACCATTGACAAAGAAACCAGTCAAGGAGGTGTCAGACTACTTTGGAAATTTGGTTGGCAATTCTGCTTATTGTGGTTGCTGCCATCGTCACGGGAATAGTATGCTTTTTTTCGGGGATCAACCACCGAAAGAAGATCGCGGAAGCCGAGATAGGCTCTGCGGAGGACGAAGCGAAGAGGATCGTTGACGAAGCAGTCAAGGAAGCGGAAGCAAAGAAGAAGGAATTTGTCCTTGAAGGAAAGGACGAAGTTCACCGTTTCAGAAACGAAACGGAAAAAGAACTCAACGCCAGAAGAAAAGAGGTTCAGCGTCAGGAAAGACGCGTTCAGCAGAAGGAAGAGACTCTCGACCGAAAAATGGATAACCTCGAGAAAAAAGAAGAAAACGTTGCGAAGAAGCTCAAACAGGCTGAGGAAAGACTCGCCGACGCCGAATCAATCAAGAAAAGTGAGTTTGAGGTCTTGGAGAAGATCTCGGGCTTCACGACCGAACAGGCTAAGGATTATCTCCTCAAAAATCTTGAATCCGAGCTGACTCACGAAAAAGCAGTCAGGATTCTTGATTTCGAGCAGAAGCTTCGTGAGGAATCGGAGAAAAGAGCGAGAAATATTATCTCGCTTGCAATTCAGAGATGCGCCGCAGATCACGTTGCGGAGGCGGCTGTTTCGGTCGTTCCGCTCCCCAGTGATGAAATGAAGGGAAGGATCATCGGCCGCGAAGGAAGAAATATCAGAGCGATCGAAACTCTTACGGGAGTTGATCTGATAATTGACGATACGCCCGAAGCAATAACGCTTTCGTGCTTCGAGCCGGTCAGAAGAGAGATCGCGAGAGTCGCTCTTGAAAAGCTCATTTCCGACGGAAGGATCCATCCTGCACGCATTGAGGAAATGATAGACAAAGCTCGCCGCGAGGTCGAGAGCATCATCAAGGAAGAGGGAGACCGCGCAGTGATCGAAGTGGGCGTCAACGGAATCCATCATGAGCTTGTCAAGCTTTTGGGACGTCTGCATTACCGCACAAGCTACGGTCAGAACGTTCTGAATCATTCCATCGAGGTGGCTTTGCTTTCGGGAATGATCGCCAGCGAACTCGGAATGGATCCTACGCTTGCGAAAAGAGCAGGTCTTCTCCATGATATCGGTAAAGCGCTCGATCACGAGATCGAAGGATCTCACGTTGAGATCGGAGTTGACGTTGCGAGAAAATACAAAGAAAGCGAACAGGTCATTCACGCGATCCACGCTCATCACGGAGACGTTGAGGCGAAAACGGTCGTTGCCTGCATCGTTCAGGCGGCTGACGCTATCTCGGCGGCTCGTCCGGGCGCAAGACGTGAAAATCTTGAAAACTATATCAAGAGACTTCAGAAGCTTGAAGAGGTTGCTTCATCGTTTGAGGGTGTTGAAAGATGTTTCGCGATCCAGGCAGGCCGAGAGGTTCGTATCATGGTCAAGCCCGAGGTCGTTAACGATGAGAGAATGATCCCGCTCGCACGTGAAATTTGTAAGAAGATCGAGACCGACCTTGATTATCCGGGTCAGGTCAAGGTCAATATTATCAGAGAATCGAGAGCAATAGACTACGCTAAGTGATCTTAATAAATAATTACAGACTGCCGCATGATCGCGGCAGTTTTTTGTGCGGTATTTATACGAAATTGTTAACAATATTCTTGACACATATCGTTGATTTTGGTATAATTGCGATAAGGGGAGGTTTTGAAATGAAGATTGAAGCAAGTACCGTCATTTATGCTGCTGCGGTGATCTTCGGAATAAGTTATCTTTTTAAGATCTCAAAGATCGCTTACTATTTCTTGGTGAAAAAACCGCGCTGCAAAACTCAGGTAAAAGCAATTATCACGGATAAGATAACCCGGACGAACGCGAACGAAGAGGGGACTACATACAGCTACGCGTTCTGTTATCATTTCGAGTACGAAGGTCAGTCATATGACGTTAAGTCGAAAACATATCACAGTACTTCGAAAAACGTGGGAGATCCTGCGACATTGAATATCAATGAGAATAATCCGAAAGAATTTACGGAAGGGTCGTTCGAAACGAAGCAGAAAATTATTGAGCTTGTCGTAATGATAGCTGTTCTTCTTTTGGTTGTTTTTGTCTGGTTCGCGGAATTGAGGCAGTTTTTGTAAAAAAGTATAATTGTCACGGCATGGAATAATGCCGTGATTTTTTTGTGCGGTGTTGCCCTTAGTCAAACGGATACGATTTTTTCTCGAAAAATTAAAAAAATTGTTATAAATAAGATTGAAATTGATCGTGTTTTATGATATGCTTATAAACAGTGGTATTATGTAGAATTGTGTAATACATTTTGGCAATAAAATATTTTATAACGGAGGAAATGTTGATCGATATGAAGAATAACAAGAAGAAGACCCGGCGTTCGTCTTCGAAGAAAAAGTCCCATGCAGGGCTGATAGTGTTTTCTGTTTTGCTTGTCCTGCTGATCGGAGCTTACGGCGCTGCGGGTTTCTATTTTTCAAGGCACTTTCTGCCCGGAACGTCTTTAAACAACACAGACGTTTCTTTGATGTCGCTTGACGAGGCGAAGGACAGGCTCCTTGAATCAAGCAGGTCATACAAACTGACGCTCGTAGAGCAGGATTACTATCAGGAAACGATCAACGGAACGGACGTCGGACTTGACGCGGTCGTTTCGGACGGATTCTACAAGCTCCTTGATATGCAGTCGGGTATGGAGTGGATCGTTAATCTTTTCCGCGATAAGAATTACACTCTTGAAGAGGGAACGATCACATATAAGTACGACGAGGATATGCTCGAGGAGGCGATCGACAGCCTTGAGTGCGTTGATCCGCAGTACCCGATCGAAGCAAAAGACGCCGAGATCGTTCTCATGGACGGGATGTTCATGGTAGTTCCCGAAAGTATAGGAAATACCGCTCACCGCGAGGATCTTGAAGAGAAGATCAAGGATGCGATCGTGGCTCAGGAGGCAACGCTGAATCTGCTTCAGGAAGGACTTTACGACACGCCGAAGGTCTACGCCGATGACGAGGATATTGTCGCAAAAAAAGCTATTTGTGATGAGATAGTAAATATGACCGTTAAGCTCGAATTCGGAATGAGGGAAGAACTGATAGATATTCAGAATATCGCAGGCTGGATCTCAACGGAGAAAAACAGCAGCGGTGAATATGTTCTTAAAGTTAACGATTCGAAGGTGAAAGAGTACGTCAAGGGTCTTGCCGAAACTTACGATACATATCAGAAGCCGAAAGCTTTCAACTCGCATTCGGGAAATGTCGTGGAGATTACAACGGGAGATTACGGCTGGAAAATGGATCAGGAAAAAGCCGTTGAAAAGCTCAAAAAGATCGTCCTCGGAAAGAAATCCGTTGAGGTGAATCTCACCGACGGAAGCGAGGACAGCATTGAATGGTGGGAAAGAATGGCTGTCGGCTACGACTCAAACGGAAACGACTACTACGGAACAACATACGCAGAGGTGAGCATTGCGGAACAGCATATGTGGATGTATCAGGACGGTCAGGTCGTTCTTGAAACGGATGTAGTCACAGGAAACCCCAATCTTGGAAACGATACTCCCGTGGGTGCGTTCAAGATCCGCTATCACCAGCAGAATGCGATTCTGAGGGGACCGGGTTATGCGACTCCGGTAGCTTATTGGATGGTTTTTGCGGATGACGTCGGTTTTCATGACGCAACGTGGCAGCCGTACTTCGGCGGAACGCTTTATTATTCAAACGGTTCTCACGGCTGTGTGAATATGCCGCTGGATCAGGCGGCAAAGCTGTTTGACCTTGTTTATGACGGTATGCCCGTGTTTGTTTATTGATAACAATATTGCATTAAAGCAAAAGTCCTCGGGATCGGGGACTTTTGTTTTTTCTTGGTAATTGTTCATTTTTAGTCAACAATTAAACGGCAGAATGGGTTATAATATAAATATAAAACCTATTTGATCGGTTAGATTAGTCGGAAAGGATAGATGAAATATGGAAATAACAAAAGAAACAACAATGGGTGAGATGCTTGAATATGACAGAGGGATCGCTTTCGTTCTTATGAACAGCGGAATGCACTGCGTCGGTTGTCCTTCTTCGGTCGGAGAGTCGCTCGAAGAGGCGTGCATGGTTCACGGACTTGACGCTGACGAGGTTCTGGACGAGATCAAGGATTACCTTGAAAATAAGTGATACGCATTTTTATCAAACAGCAAAAAGGGTGTCGGATCTTCCGACACCCCGATTTTTTAATGTAATAATGTAATAATGTAAGTCCGATCAGCCGATATCAACGCCGAAGTTAGCGCAGAGAGCTGCAAGACCGCCCGAGAAGCCGCTTCCGATAGCGTTGAACTTCCACTCGCCGTTGTGTCTGTAAAGATCTGCAACAACGACTGCCGTTTCAACGGAGAAGTCCTCGCCGAGGTCATACTTGATAAGCTCTGTTCCCGAAACTGCGTCAAGAACGCGGATGTAAGAATTCTCAACCATGCCGAAGTTTTGTCTTCTTTCCTCAGCCTGATCTATTGTAACAGTAAAGCTGATTCTTTCGATTTCGGCAGGAATAGCGCCAAGCTCGATGTTGATAACTTCATCGTCGCCTTCTCCTTCACCGGTTCTGTTGTCGCCCATGTGCTCGATTCCGGGGCCGATTTTCTGATTGTAGAAAATGAAGTCGTCGCTGCTTCTTACTTTGCCTGTTCCTGTGAGCATGAATGCCGCAGCGTCAAGGTCAAACTGTGCGCCGCCGTCATAACGGTTAACGTCCCAGCCGAGACCAACCATGATCTTTGTCAAACCGCCGCTGATACCTGCGTCTGCGGCAACCTTAGCCAAGCTAACCTTACCGCCCTTACTTAAACTTACTGCCATTGTAAAGACCTTCCTTCTGAATAATTTAAAATAATATTTTTTGATCCGATGATTTTATCGAATA
>CACYDE010000326.1 GCA_902773045.1 uncultured Ruminococcus sp.
ACAAACCGCTCTACTACAAGCCGACAGAAAACCGTGTGTCTATATTTACGAACTACCCCTGCGTTTCAAGCTATACTACATACGACGATTATACCTCATTATGTGTAGAGCTTAAAACGGAGATAGGCGATTTTCTCGTGTATGGTACGATCATAGGTATCTATGGAAATCGTCACCCGAATTTCAAGCAGGATCTCGAGAAGCAGGTAAACGATTTAAAGAGATTATCTTCTTTTGGAAAGCCGCTTTGTATTATAGGCGATTACAACCTGAGCTTTTCGGATAATTGGTATTTTACGAATTACGGACGAGAGACTCTGCTTCGTTCATTCCAAGAGAATCATCTTCGTCTATTGACCGCCGATGTAAAAGAGTGTATCGATCATATTGCT
Source organism: uncultured Ruminococcus sp. (assembly GCA_902773045.1). GTDB lineage: Bacteria > Bacillota > Clostridia > Oscillospirales > Acutalibacteraceae > RUG592. The sequence goes on from CACYDE010000326.1 coordinate 393, forward strand.
GTTTCGGAGAATTTTGTCGGCAGTAGAAAGATCACCATTCGGGAATGGAATTTAGACAAGAGCCTTTCGGATCATAAAGGCGTTATAGTAAGCTTTCAATAAATTCACAAAATGCTCGGAGATCCACATCGGATCCCCGGGCTTTACTTATATATTACGCAGGTTGAGCATAAAACAAGGCGGTCAAACTATACTAAACTATGTGCTCCAAGATGTTGCAAGCTGATTAGTTTAGAAATATCACACTTTTTACACCAAGATGGCTGTTGCCATTACACTTTTTTGCACAGTTGACAAATTGAGAATAATAATATATAATAGTGTAAAGAAACATTATTTACACTATTAAAAAGGGAGGCGAGTACATGGAAGATTACAGAGAATTGTGTATTGAGCTGTTCGGAACGGATGATAAAGAAGAACTGCGCAGAATTGCCGGCAGGCTGAAAGGCGGCAGAAAGAAAGTCCTTTCCGATTATGACATCAGCAGAATTATCGAAATGCAGCAGGAGGGCAGAACTACCGGCGAGATTGCGGAGAATTTCGGCGTCAGCCGACAAACGATATCCAAATACCTTAACCGTCCGTTAGGAGGATCCTACGTAATGCGGCTCGATTTCATGTTCCGCCAGAAGGTCTGCACTGAGATCTATGTGGATTATGAACACCGGCAGATCCATATTATCAACCGTACCAACGATGTGATGAAGCGAGCTTTCGGCAACAATGAAGCACCGACATGGGAGGACTTAGAGGCGTTCCTCGAGGAAAGGTGCTTTCCTCGCACACGAGCTATGCAGAAGGTGCTTCTCAGAAAGCTTGGAATCGATTACTACGATCCCATACAAATCATAGAATTGACAAAGGGACGCACAGCGGAGGATAACCAGTATATCACCATTACAAGAAAAGCGAGGATTACCTTATGACAGAACGCATTGACCTGACAAACGCATCATTAATAGACACCAAGGCTACCTCCTCAAAGGGCAATCAGATGAAGTGGCTTTTGAAGGGCGTGTGGTATAAATCCGATCACATGGGCTATGAGGGGTTATGTGAAACGGTCATCTCCCGGCTGCTGAAAAAGTCGGATATCGGGGATTTTGTAAGCTACTCTCCGATTATCATCACTTTTGACGGGAAGAATTGCAACGGCTGCCGTTCCCGCAATTTCCGAGCAAAGAACGAGAGTATCGTTACCCTTGAACACTTGTCAAAGCAATGGCTGGCGAATTCCTTTGCAAAGGAACTGCTGAATTATACCAAACCTGAGGAAAAGCTCCGGCATACAGTCGATTTTGTCGAGAAGGTTACCGCACTGAAAAACGTCGGCCAGTATCTTACTGCCATGCTGGAGCTTGATGCTTTTTTCCTCAACGAGGATCGTCATACAAATAATATCGCGTTCATTCTGAACGATGATACCGGGGAGTACCGTTTGTGTCCCTACTTCGATTTCGGGCTGTCGCTTCTGGCGGATACTACCGTGGATTTCCCTTTGAGCGGGAACACCTATGACCTGATAGGTCGGGTCAAGGCGAAGCCTTTTGATACCGATTTTGATATTCAGCTCGACGCATCAGAAGCACTGTACGGTAATAAGGTGCGTTTCTCATTTACCAAAGCAGATATCGACAGCGCTCTGGGCGAGGTCGGCGAATACTACCCGAAGGATATCATCGAACGTGTCCGCACAATTCTATATCATCAGAGAAACAAATATCAATATATGTTTGGATAAACTAAACGAAAAACATAAAATATTAAAATACCTATTCAAAGAATGCTGTATTTACAATGCATTTCATCTCAACATAAAAGCAATATCTCAAAGCTATTATCAGCATAGAATAATGTTAATCATAAAAAGGATCAGCACATGAGCATACCAAGACTGACAATGATGGAAATATTGTCAAATACATATTTATATAGCAGTAATTATTGTCATAAAGATCCTGTATATCACTATACCGATTTGAACGCATTTATCAATATTTTCTCCAATCGGGAACTATGGATTTCAAATCACTATCCACAACTTAAGAGTAGAGTGAATGTATGCAGGGTTCGGGGCGTTAGCCCCGATAGGTGGCGGGCTTCGCCCGCC
>CACYDE010000327.1 GCA_902773045.1 uncultured Ruminococcus sp.
CAAGCCCTAACGTATTTCAAGAAAATTTAACGCAGTTCAGGGCAAATTAGACAAGCAGAAATGAAAAGTTATTTATAAACAGTTCCTAAGATCCTGTTATCAAAACACCGCATCAAGCGTCGTCACCGGTCTGCCCATGAGTGTGCAGGGTCGGTACCGCCTTAAATTTTCTTCAAAACACCCTTCTCCATACGGAAAAGAACGTCCGCAAATTCCAACGCGTCTTTTTCGTGAGTGACAATAAGCACGGAAGCACCGTCGTCGGCATATGACCTGAAAAGTTTCATAACAAGATTCGTTGTATCTTCGTCAAGGTCGCTCGTGGGTTCGTCTGCTATCAATATCTCCGGAGCGTTTATCATGGAACGGGCGATCGCCATTCTTCTCAGTTCACCGCCCGAAAGCTCGTTTGAATAAACATCGGCAAGATCGCCTATTTCCATTTTGTCTAAAAGCTCACGCGCTCTGTTCTCCACGGATTTTCTTCCGGGATACATCATTGCGGGAGCAAGTACGTTCTCGAGAACTGTCAGAGACTGCAGCCCGGTCTGTCCCTGCGGAACAACGCCGATGTGACTGCTGCGGAACATAGACAGGCTTTTGTCGTTCATGGAATAAATATCCTCGCCGTTGATAATGACGCTTCCTTCATTCGGTCTTAAAAGTCCGGCAAGCATATTTATAAAAGTCGTTTTGCCGCTGCCGGAACGTCCTTCTATCTCGGTAATGCTTCCTTCTTCGAGCGTGAAATCCGTTGGCTGAACTGCTCTGAAAAAATTAGTGCCCTTACCGTTTCTGAAAAAGATCCTGCTGATACCCTTGGTTTCAAGTTTCATATCATGCATCCTCCCTTAAAAGCAGAGCAGTTTCACCTGCAGTTATTCGGCCTGCAGAAAACGCAGCGGTTATAACGCCCGAAAAAACCGAAAGAATAAGTGTTCCTGCCGCAAGAAGTGAAAGAAGAGCCGTATCGGGAACAAGAAACGGCAGATCAAGAGAAACCCGGAGCGACTGCGAAAGCGGGTATATCACACCGAACGAACAGATCAAACCAAGCGCCGCGCCCGTAATGCTTATCATAGCCGATTCAAAGCACATCTGCATGAAAAGCATATTTTTTGACGCTCCCATGATACGCAGCACCGCAAATTCTTTTCTTCGTTCATTCGAAAGCATCGCAAATACGATAATAAGAATAATCATCGAAAGCGCCCAAATAATGACTACAAGTCCCCCGATCATTTTTGATACGCTCGATAATCCATTTGAAATATCGGACACCATCGAACGCGCGCCGGTCGCCCGGACCTTTGTGATATGTATATTGATATCATCGGCAACGCTCGTTATCTCGTACCCTTCCTTTACTTTTATAAGTACGGCTGAAGCCGCAGCCGAAATGTCAACTCCCTTAAACGGATCGGTTTCAAGAAGATTCGAAGCGTTTTTCGCCATCTGTCTGATCGTGTTCATGTTAGTATAAACGGCGCTGTCAAGACCGGTTCCCGTTTGTGCAAGCTGAGCGGCAACGCGGTATTTCTCTCCGTAAAACGTTATAACACCATCGGCAGGCATACTGACGTCCGCACCGATGACGATGTCTCCGTCGACAATATCACCCGAAAAGCTTTCGTTGATCCACGGCATCACGGAAAAATCCGTTTCGGGATCAAAACCGATTATCTGAACCCTTGACGAACAGCAGCTCGCTTTGGCGGAAGTCAGGAAAAATTGCTTAGTTACCGCTTCTACGCCGTCAGTCGCGATTATTTTGTCAATATCTTTTCCGTTCATGTAGTACGCTCCGGTAATTCCTTGAAGCAGAATATCATCTACCGTTCCGTGACCCTTCGCCGAGTTCGGAATGACGATTATATCCGCTCCGAGTCGTGCTTTGTAGCCCGAAAGCCCTCTCTGCAGACTGAGGATCGTGAATGCGCCGGCAAAAAGCGTGAACGAGAGAATCATCGCAAGCACCGCCATCGCTGCCGCACGAAAAGGTCTTCTTTTTATATTTTTGAATGCAAGTGAAAAAGCAAATTTCATGCTTTCTTCTCCTTCTTTCGCTTATGATTTTCATCGGAAGCTTTTGACGTCCAGAATATGATATCTGCAAGTGAGATAAGCATAAGAAGGATCATAAAAACAGCAGTCGAAAGCTGAGTGTGGCTGCGGCAGTCCATCTCCGCCATTTTGCAGAGGGTGACGATCCTCCCCGGAATGCAGAATGTTAATGCGCAGAATCCGAGCATAGATAGACTCATACCCATTTTGATCCTACCGTCGCCGATAACAAGGTGTGCGGCAGATATAACAACAAAAACAACCGATATCGCTTTGAGCACCTCACCGGCCCAATGGCAGCTCATAAATCCGCTTTCCATAGGCTCACATACAGGAAACCATAAGTTGATGCCTGTCAGGAACAGAACCGCAACTATAAGACCTATAATATCTATGATCGTTATTTTTATTTTATTTACATTTACTATCATTTTTCTTACTCTTTTCTTTAGGCAAAACCGTCAGGTGGTCTTTGTGCGGTGCTGCCTTTATTTTATTCGTTTTCCCCAAACGGCGGCGGCGTTTGCGTTTACAAGAAGCTTTTCGGTGTCGATACCTTTAGGGCAGACATTTTTGCAGGAGAGAGATTTTCCGCAGCCTGCAAAAATATGCTTTGCATAAAGTTTTGCAGTATCCTTACATTCTTTGATCTCCGATTCCGTGAGCAGGCGCATTGTCAGCGGAACTGCCGCCATTCCGAAGAATTTGCCTCCCGCATAAAAATTCGGGCATATCTCAAGACAGCATCCGCATCCGATACATTCCGACGACTCGTAATTCAGTGAATAACATTTATCATTGATATCGGCGTCCGAACGAAGCCATAGCCTGAGATTTTTAAGATTTTCAAACATTATCGACCTGTCGACCGTCAGATCACAGATCACCGGAAACTTGCGAAGCGGTTCGACCGTTATTTTGCTTCCCAAAGCCGATAAAACAGCGTCGCATGCAAGGCACGGCCGACCGTTTATGACCATCGCGCATGCGCCGCATTTCTTCTGCAGACAACTGCATTCCCATTCTATCGGACGTTTCTTTTCACCGTTTATGTCGAGAAGTTCATCCCGGAAATTCAACGCTGTGAGCATTGCTGCAACAGTATCCGCATTATTATCAGATGAATAACAGAATGTGTCGAAAAAGCTGCTGCTGCCGCCGCGCTCCCGCCTTAATATTTTAACGTTATATTTCACGCTGTCACTCCCCTTCACTTTCAGCAGAAATAAATTTTAATATTCGTTCGCCGTTTTTATAGGAAACAACCGAAATCTTTCGGAATTTCTCAGACGAAGACGGAAAGTCACTTCTGAAATGAGCACCTCGGCTTTCTTTGCGCGCATAAGCCGACTCCGCCATCGCAAGCCCCAACTCGATACGCATTTTGTCTATCTCCGACAGATCCTCCCGTGATAAAAGCCCGTTCAATTTGTCGATCATTTGTCTGATCTCATTTTCACTTCGAACTATACCGAGTCCTCCGAGAAGAATATCGCGCAGCTTTGTGCGAATTGAAGGCGAAGAAACGCTTTCATTATATTGTGACAAGCATATTTTCTCCGACGGATCCGCATATTTTTCTGCGGTTTCGGCCGCTGTTTTTCCGCCGTACACAGCGCCGAGCATTGAATTGCCGCCCAAGCGGTTAGCGCCGTGATATTTACACGCTGCCTCTCCTGCCGCTAAAAGCCCTTTTATATTCGTTTCATGCCGATCGTTGACACGAATTCCTCCCATAAAGAAATGAATGCCGGGACTTACGGGAACAGGCGCTGTTTTCGGATCCAGTTTCATATAGGAAATTATCTCCTTACGCAGGTCGGAAAGCTTATTTTGCCATATCTCTTCCGACAAAGACGTCATATCAAGAAACACCTCGCCGCCGTATTCACTGCTGTGAGTGACAAAATACATCTCACGTGACACAACGTCACGAGGCATGAGGTTACCCAGCTCGGGATATTTTTCCTCCATGAAATAATACGGCTCACCGCTTTTTTTCACCGCGTACAATCTGCCGCCCTCTCCCCTCGCCGCTTCGCTCACAAGCATACGCTTTCCGCTTATCTGAACCGTCGTAGGGTGATATTGAATAAATTCAAGATTCGCAAACCGAACGCCGGCGTTAAATGCCAGTGCGGCAGCATTTCCGGTATTCTGAGTCGTTCCGGTCGTCATTCCCTCGAAGAATCCGTTCAGACCTCCGACGCACAGGATCGTGCAGCCTCCGAACGAGTAAAATTCACCGGTATAAATGTCTTTTACGGTAATATCCCTAAGCTGTCCGTGACTGACGTTTATTCCGACAAGCTCATGGTGAGGATATCTCTGAACGAATCCCTGAGCTTCATATTTGCGAACTTCGTCTATCAGCGCAGTCATTATCATTTTGCCTGTGCTGCTTTTTGCAAAAGCGGTGCGCTTCTTTTTCTGTCCGCCAAAATTACGAAGTGAAAGTTTTCCGTTTTCATTGTTGAACGGAGTTCCCAGACGGTACAATTCAAGGATAACTTCCGGTGCATTTTCCGTAAGAAGGCGCACAGCCGACTCCGATTCAAGGTAACACCCGCCCTTCATTGTATCGTTGAAATGCTCCGAAACCGTATCGTTTTCGCCCATCGTATCGAGCGCACCGTTTATCCCGCCTTCCGCGAGAACAGACTGAGCGCGCTCTGAAGGCTGCAGCGAAATAAGATTTGTGTGAATGCCTTTTCTTGAAAGCGTCACTGCGGCGGAAAGTCCCGACAGACCCGCGCCTATAATATTTACATAACGTTCCGTCATACGTCCTCCTCAGACACATATCCAACGAAAATAATACACTGCAAATGCCGTGCAGAACAAAAGAAGTATCACCGATATAACAAACATCGCGTCGTGTGAAAATGCTTTTGTGCTTTTCACGCCGAATGATATCATAACAGGTTCGATGTTAGTCAAAACATGAAATGCTGCCGCTGCAACGAGAATTATCTGTGATGCCAGTCTGCCCGATGTAAATTCGACGAGGCGAAACGCTCCGTTATTGTTCGTTCCGCTGAAGATAAAAAGGTGCATAACAAGCGGAATGAGAGTCGTGAAGCCGCTTATCCTGCGCGCGTGGAATATCAGATTTTCTTTGAAGTAACCTGCCCCGGAAAGCTTTCTCGCTCTGAGCGTTTCAAAAGTCAACGCGCATGTGACAATAATGTGAAGACAGATAAATACAAGACATAAAAACGCTATAGGCTTTAGCGCGTCAGCGTCGGCTCCCATCAGTTTCATAGAACCCATAACACCGTGAACAATGAACGTTATCATCATTCCTATTATGAGATACATATTAATTTTTCGCACCGCTCTCGCCCTCCGATATATTTATAAGAACAATCTCACTATGTACACTGTTAAGTTCAAGCGCGTCAGCCATCTCTTTTGAAAATACGGCAACATCAATAAGCCCCGCGTCAAGCTTCGAAGCAAGAAGCACCGCGTCTTCCGAGCGGATCTTCATTTGATTTTCCGGAAGCTGCGCTTGAAATCTCCCGGCAAGCTGCTGACCGGAAATGTCGCCTGCTGCCGTTATGCAGCTTATATCGTCAAATATAACAGCATATTCGTCATTGAAAAAGCGCGTCCAATCATCTATAGTGTCTTTGTGAAGAGAGCTGTTGATAAACACGACAAAATCTCCCGAGGGCTGATCCGGCAAAGTCATGGTCGCCTGTGAAACCGCATCGGGCGGAACATCGGCAAATATATCGAGAAATACGGCACACGGTGCCGCGACAACAAGCGCAGCCACCAATATAGATAACACTATATGTACAGTTTTTTCGGACATAGGATCATATCCTTTTCATGTTTAGTCTTTGATCTCGGCTTTCGAAAGCGCGTCCGCTGCTGCCTCTTTCAGCTCTTCGCAGTTGATAGTTGCGCCGCTTATCGCGTCTACATCATCGGCAGAACCGTTTTCGACTACCATCTCGGCATATTTGTCGGCTGCCTGAACAGCCTTCTGCGCTTTCATTCTGTTTTCCTTCGTCAGATCCGAACCGTAATTCTCGTCCTTAAGAGTTCCGTCAAGCTCATATGTCTTGAACGTGCAGGCGGTGATCCTGTTATCTTTTATCTCGATCTCGACCTCACCGTAGCCCGAACCGTTGCCGTCTTCATCTGCGGGCCGCTCGGAGCTTCTGCCTGTATATGTTCCGTCCTTATAATTTACAGAAGATGTGTTTGACCCGCAAGCCGCGAGTGAAACGACCATTGCTGCCGAAACAATAACGACCGCAAGCTTTGTGATCCTCTTTTTTTTCATAATGATACCTCCTGTTGTTCGGAAAACTGCTCGTTCTTTTTGTCGGAAACTATCTTGCCGTGTTCAAGCCTGACTATCCTCTGCGCTACCTCGCCAACCTCGGGATCGTGAGTTACGACTACGAGGCTCGTACCCTCTTTATGGAGCTGTCGAAAGATGTCAAGTACGATATTCTCATTTGCTTCATCAAGATTTCCCGTAGGCTCATCGGCAAGGATAAGCTCGGGAGAATTGATAAGCGCGCGGGCAATGCAAACTCTCTGCTGCTCGCCGCCGGAAAGCTGACTCGGAAGGTGCTTGGCTCTGTCTTTCAGACCTACGCGCTCCAACGCTTCGAGGGCTTCCTTTTCATCGGGCATACTGTGATAATACTGCGCCACCATAACGTTTTCAACGGCATTGAGATAATTTATAAGGTGAAACTGTTGGAATACAAGACCGATCTTGTCGCGGTGGAACTCGGTAAGCTTTCTTCGGCTCTCCTTGGAAATATCCTTACCGTCAAATATCACCTGACCGGTGCTCGGCTTATCCATACATCCTATTATATTCATCATCGTACTTTTTCCCGAGCCGGAAGGCCCCATGATCGCGATCCATTCGCCCTTATCCACAGAAAGACATACGTTGTCGAGCGCATGAAGATCACCGTAAACCTTTGATATATTCTTTAATTCAAGTAACTTGCTCATGATCATTCTCCTTTTAAAACGAGTGCAGGGTCAACGTCAACAGCACTTCTTATCGGAATCAAGCACGCAAGTCCCGTCACAAGAACAGATGCTGCGATCGTGATCGGTATAAGAAGCGGACGGAACGTTATCGAACTGCTGAAAACGTTCATGCTGACAAATTGTGCGAAATAGTATCCGAAAACAGATCCGATGACACCGCCGAATCCACCGAGGACAAGACCCTCGCTCATAAACTCGGCGATGATGCTTGAATTGAGCGCGCCGAGAGCTTTTCGAAGTCCGATCTCTTTGCGCCGCTCGGTTATGACGGCAGTCATCGTCGTTGCAACGCAGATCATCGTCAGAACAAGTACGACCGATGTTACGATGAACACAAGTGACTGCAGCTTTGTAAGCACCGTACTTTCCGAAGCGGTCACCCGCTTCACAAGTTTTGCGGACAATCCGACGGAGCTTCCGTTTATCTTCTCCACCGTTTCTGAAAGCTCATCCTGCATCGCAGCAACACTAAGCTCAACTATATCATATCCTCTTTCGGAAATTGTGAGCGCCGCAGCGTCTTTAAGAGAAACATAGATATACTCCTCCTCGGAGCCGCCTGTTTCGAGAATACCCGAAACGTGAAGATCAAGCTCATGATCGCAGTATGTTTCACCCGATTCGGGGTCTGTATAAAGCTCATATGACGGAATGTCGCTCGTATCCGTTTCGGAAGTCACTTCAAAAGTATTTACAGCCGTTATATCGTCGCCTTCTTTAATGCCGAGACTTTCGGCAACTTTCGCGCCGACAAGCGTTTCACCGTCCAACGACGGCATACTGCCCGAAATGTGCCAATAGGGACTTGTTTTTAAAACGGAATCAAAATCAATACCCGCAAGAGTGACAGGCATATTGTGTATTTTTGTGTTTTCGTATCTGTACGGAGTATAGCCCTCAAGTTCCTCACTCGAAAACTGTGCGGCTCCTTTTTCAAGGTCTTCCGGACGGATATAGCCTTCACCCGAAGGGGTGAAGATAACGTTGGCTCCGTAACTTCTGAACTGTGCGCTCATTTGCCGAGGAACATCATAGTATATCATCTCAAGTCCCGAAAGTATTGTTGCTCCGACAACAACAGCAAGAAGGGCGACTATCATTCTCGAACGGCGGCGAACAAGCGACGCCATTACCATTCGTATAAACATTCTGTGTTTCTTATTCATGGCTTATCTCCTTAGTGTCCGCCGTGCAATACTTCGGACGGACGAAGTCTCAGCAGCATTCTTACAGCGGGTATGCTGCCGACAAGCGTTACGGCAATCACCAAGACCACAACGATAAACGCGACCATTCCGCTCATTTCGATGGACGATGAAAAAACGGTTTGACCGATTATCTGCGCGAACGCATAGCCCATAAAATAGCCCGCCGCCGCGCCGATTATTGACGTTATTGTTATCTCGGTGAGAACGAGAAGTGTTATCTGTCCGTTTTTTGCACCAACCGCTTTGAGAAGCGCAAGCTCCGCACTGCGTTCCATAACGCCCGACGTCACAAGGTTCGATATTCCCAATGTTGCTCCGAGCAGACTCAAAAATGTGATGAGCGTCATGAGAAGCTGAGTTTTTTCAAGGATCTTGCCTTCCGAATCAGCTATCTGACGAACTGCGGACGCCGAAGCTTCCGGGATCGCCTCCTGGATTTGAAAACAAATGGAGCTTACATAAGCGGTGCAGTACCACAGATCGTATTCATCGCCGGAAAGCAGTGAGGGATTTCTCGCTGCTTTTACAGCAAGCTCGTCGTCGGGCGACGTTATCGCGCTGACCTCGACCTTTTTTATGAGATCATTTGTTCCCGTGAGTCTCTGTTCGGCTGAAAGCGTTGTATATATGCAGTCATCTTCGTCATCTCCCGATTCAAAAACGCCTGCCACCACAAGCTCTTCTTCTCCGTTTTCGCCTTTCACTCTGAGCGTATCACCTGCCGATATCCCCTTATCTTTCGCAAGCTGCGAACCAACCATGGCATATTCGTCGCCGGAGGACTGCTGCTCGTCAAGCCAGCCGCCTTCTTCTATATCCCACCAGCTTCGAAGATTGATTATGCCTGTATCCCGCTGATAGGTCGTTCCTTTTTTCACGAACTCCATGTGATGGTTAAACCATGTTCCGACAAGCTTTACTTCACTTGAATCAAGCGTTACTGTCGTATCATTCACCGGCGCGAAATCAGTGATATTGTTTGCCCAGAATATTGTAAGCAGCTCGCCGAGCTTATCCTGGGATATAAATTCCGTTTGAACATCTCCGTTCTCAACGTTATAAAGTTTGCTTATGACCGCCTCAGACTGAGGAACCACCGTAACGTTGGAACCGTACGTTTTAAGCTCCTCGTTTATCTTATCACCAACGCCAAGCATAACGTTCAGCATAGCGGTCGCGATAGACGCGCCGAGCGCAACTGTCACGGCGATCATCAGCATTTTTTTCCATTGTCGGGCAAACGTTCCCCGTACCATTCTGAAAAACATTTATCTGTAACCTCCCGCCGCATCAATTTTTAAACTTGCTTTGATTTTTTACCATTTCACTGATCGGGACGGTAATACCGTTTTCGTCGATATCGTAATCAATGATTATCGGATTACATCCGCCCTTCATTCCGATGGTAGTCTTATTCATGACAACGTTGCATTTTTTGCATACGATCTGATTATCCTTGTTTTCGTAGTAGCCTGCCTCGCCGCATATATCGCAGGCATCAAGTCCCACACCGTAGTTGTTCGTGTTTTCCTGCTTCAACACCACGATAAAACGAACGAGATTCCCCTCTTCGGTTGTGTAGCCGAAACGGTGAAGGTGACCGTCTTCAACCATTTCAAGGGGAACAACAAGCGTATCGCCGTTAATTATCGGGTTTTCAACGGGCGCTTCCTTGATGACCACGGTATTGAGTTTAACGAAAAGAGTCGAGCAAAGAACGCACATAAGAAAACATATCGCAAGAACGATCGTGCTTCTTCTTCCGGTACGCCAGACCGCGCGCTGTTTTCTATGCTCCGCGTTCGTTGAATAGGGTTCCTTTGCCGTGCAGCTTTTTATCCAAAGGAATATTGCCGCAGCAGACATAATAACGAACAATATGTATGTGTACCAATGAGAATGGTTATTGCTCCACGCCGAAAATCTGAAAAGCTCTGTGCTGTCAACGATCTTTCTTGCAGTCAAAACGGACATCAGCTTCGCAAAACCATTTATGCCGAAGAGAATGTTCATCGTAAAGAACACGGCGCAAAGAAGCTTTCCGTATCCTTTTTTCGCCGCAACGGCGCATATCTTGTTAACAGCGGCCGCCGAAACAAAGCAGATTATCAGACCGGAAAGATAACCTCCCAGACGGAAAAGATATTCTGTCGAGAGTACGCCTTGTCCTCCCGTATCGAATTTAAACGGATAAACGAGAACATTCGGTATCGAGCAATAAAAGTATACTGCGGCAAGCAATGCAATACAAACGGATACGAATATTTCGGAAACGGTATATATAGGCCGTTTCTTTTTCCCGAAAAAAAAGAAACGCGCAAAAACCGCAATTATCACAACAGTCAATACAAGAGCGAAAAGCAGTGCGCCGTAACCGTATGTACCGACTTTCCAGCCTCCGGTGAGCCTTCTTGTGTTAGTTATATATGTCCGAATACCTGCCGCGATCACGCCGAGCAGAACTCCCGAGCGAAAGATCATTCTGCCCTTGTCGGTGCAGTAATGATCGATAAAAGCGTAAACTACGCCGAGTATCACCGATAAGGCAAGCATATCGCTTGTTACGTTGATAAGATATGTAAGCATTTCTTCACCTTAGCCTCATAATAATATACAGGGAAAATATTTTAGAGTGTTTTGACACTACGGGAATGTGCAGATTTTCGAGCTGAATTTCTGCTCACACAAGGAAAAAATTGCAGGCGGGCTGTCGCACGGTAAGATTTTTCAACGCAGTATGAGCAAAATTATGCCAAAAAGATGTGCGTTAACGTTAGTGCCAACTCATCCTATAGCAATTCAAATAAATAGACGGACAAAAGGAGACGATGCCGGTAAGTGCAGAGCAAGGCGGAGGACGAAGGCATACTGGCGTACCCCAAGGGC
>CACYDE010000328.1 GCA_902773045.1 uncultured Ruminococcus sp.
CCGCTTGCCAATCGGTCTTCGCCGTAGGCTTGCCCTCTTGGAGCGTCACTTAAGTATTCCTGCGGTGTTTTTATGCACTCTGCCGAAAAAATCTACTGCGCATCTTCGGCACAATCTTTGTGCGGTATTGCCTTAAATTCACTTGATATTAGCTGCTTTCTATGGTAAAATTGAATTTAAAGAAATTTTATTAATTTTTCAAGGAGGCGATATCATTGCCATATATAACGACCACAATTGGCGGTATGCTGGCGGGAACCTTTTTCTACTTCGCAGTTCCAAAAATTAGATTATCAAGAAATGCATCATGCACTGTAACCATACAAGCTCAGATAGTCGATTTTCAACATGTTAAAGAGAGAATTCCATCCGAATTTGATTCCACCGGGTCGTCTCCTGCGACTCAGTGGCGATATTATCCTATTTTCTCCTACGAATACAATGGTCATACATACACATCAAAGTCACACTATTTTCAATGGTATAAGCCGCAAATAGGAAGAACGAAGAAAATAAAGATAGACCCCAATAACCCCACTCACTTTATATACGCAGACAAATCTTCAACTCTGTCCAAGATGTTGGGTGTGATATTGTTCATTGTGAGCATTTTATCACTATTCAAATAATGATTGATATAAAATTGGCAGCAGTACTAATGGAAAGGAGAGATTTTAAGGAGCAATATTACACTGCTTGTTGGCAAAGATGACTTTATTAAGGAACTGTGAAGAAATAAATTTTCAATTTATGCTTAGGATAATTTGTTCTGAACAAGGCAAATTTTTGCAGGAATACTGACGCAGCGAAGGAACACCCGGCTTCACAGTCGGGTGTTCCTCGAATTGAACAGATAGATTAAATTGTAGTACGCATATTAATATTGTTCTTCGTCCTGAAGCGCAGAAACTCCCTCTTCGCCCGTGCGGATCTTGATGACATTTTCTACGTCATAGACAAAGATCTTTCCGTCACCCGTGTGACCTGTATACATAACCTTCTTTGCGGCATTGACAACCGTCTTGACAGGGATCTTGCTGACAACGATCTCAACCTGTACTCTCGGGTGAAGTGTGATCTCCTGAACAGCGCCGCGGTAATACTCGGGTTTTCCCTTCTGAACGCCGCAGCCCAGAACGTTGGTCACAGTCATTCCCGTGATTCCTATTTCAAGCATAGCTTCCTTCAATGCTTCGAAACGCTCCTGTCTGACGAAAATCTCTATCTTCGTCATCTTCACGTCCGAAGCGACAGGCGTTTTCGGAGTTTTTATCACAACCGGAACCGCGTCATCAATATCGACTGCCGGCTCGGAAGAACCGGAATTCTTTTCAGCCTTCGAAGGCGCGGACATATGAGCGAAAATAGGCTGAAAATCTGCGTAAGCACTGACAAGACCGTGTTCCGGAAGATCAAGTCCGCTCAGCTCCTCTTCCTCCGTCACTCTGAGTCCTACCGTCTTTTTGATTATCAAAAATGTAATTGTAATAGTTACTGCGCCCCATGCGATCACGGAGAAAGCTCCGAGGCACTGAATTCCGAGGAAGTGACCGCGGGTCATTCCGCAGGAAGCAAGCCACTCATTGCTTGCGAAAACTCCGGTGAGGATCGTTCCGAGAAATCCGTTGCAGAAATGAACGCCTACCGCGCCGACAGGATCATCGACTTTCAGAACCTTGTCGACGAATTCAACGCCGAATACGATCGCAAAAGCAGAGATGAGTCCGATCACCGCAGCCGCCCATGTGTTCACACAGTCACAGCCTGCCGTGATCGCAACAAGACCCGCAAGAGAGCCGTTGAGAGTCATCGAGACATCGGGCTTTTTATATCTTATCCATGTAATAAACATTGTTGCGAGAGTTGCGACAGCAGCCGCAAGGTTTGTATTTACGAAAACCTTTCCGGCAAGCTCCGCGCCGCCGTTGGTCATCGAAACCGTGGAGCCGCCGTTGAATCCGAACCAACAGAACCAAAGAATGAAAACGCCGAGCGCACCCAAAGGAATGTTATGACCCGGGATAGCCTTGGGCTTTCCGTCCTTCGTGTACTTTCCGATACGAGGTCCGAGAATAGCCGCACCAATCAGCGCACAGACGCCGCCGAGCATGTGAACTGCCGTTGAACCGGCAAAATCATGGAAGCCGAGCTGTGAAAGCCAGCCGCCGCCCCAGACCCAATGACCCGAAACGGGATAGATCACAAGGCTGATGACCGCACTGTAAATACAATACGAACTGAACTTTGTTCTTTCTGCCATAGCGCCCGAGACAATGGTCGCCGCCGTAGCGCAGAATACCGTCTGGAAAATAAAGTAAGCGAAGAAGTCTACTCCCTCGGGAAGTATCGCCGTGTAATCACCGCGTGTGAAAAGGTCGATCCCACCGAAGATCGCCGACTGAGTTCCGAACATGATCCCGAAACCCACAAACCAATAGAGAGGTGTTCCGATCGAAAAATCCATAAGATTTTTCATGATAATGTTACCGCTGTTTTTCGAGCGCGTAAAGCCTGCTTCAACGGCGGCAAATCCCGCCTGCATGAAAAATACAAGCGCCGCACCGATGAGCGTCCACATGGTATTAACGTCGGAAAATAATACCGTGATGTTTGTTTCGTTCATAGATTGATCCCTTCTTTTCTTTAGGAAACATTGAGAATATTTCTCTCAAAAACTATCTGTCACTCATGTTCCCTTGAATATTTATACCGGTAACTGTGGATCGGTCAGATCTCCTGCCGTCCGACAATTATCAATATCAAACGTTATAATTTCCAAAATGAAAAGCGGCAGCGGTATAAAATCCTGCTGTGTTTAAACAAGATCCGACACCGTTGCCGCTTTTCACCTGTGAGCGCGTTAATGAGACTTTCGGTTGAGGAGAACAACCTTTCCGATACAATGCAATATAACGGAAATGCCTCGCACACTCGCCCGTACAATTTAATATTGGAAAAAAATAAAAGAACGGCATGATAAAGGGATTCGACCCTCGACATCATTGCCGTTCTTTGATGTTTATATTTTAATACAGAATCGCGGATTTGTCAATACCTTTTTTAAATTTTTTTAATCACTGTCCAAAGCTTAGGAGCCGTCCAAGCGGTTGGTTCTGCTTTATAATTATTTTAAACTTTCAACACTCAAAATTACAATGAATGTAGAGTCTGTCGTGGGTTGCCGATGTAAAGAACAGTTTTCGCTGTCGAATCCGAAAGAAAAATGGGCTTGAGGGTGATGGCAGCAGCACAAATCTCCTGATTGATTCGAAGCGAACCGATAACAAGAAACTATGAAAACATTCCCGATATCTCTATTTGACCGGCAATTCGCTTCGCTGTTGCCTTTGTCGATCTGTGCATATAGATATTATTTTATATATTTTTAAAAATATAGATTCATTAAATTTCGCTGAGGTCAGTTTATTTTCTACGCCGATTTGCCGCGTCAGCGACCAAAGGCGCTGCCTTTGGAAACCGCCACCTTTTGAAAAAGTTGGATCAAAACTTTAATATTGTTTTTAATAACACAATGAGTTAAGGAACTGTGAAGAAATAAATTTTCAATTTATGCTTAGGATAATTTGTTCTGAACAAGGCAAATTTTTGCAGGAATACTAACG
>CACYDE010000329.1 GCA_902773045.1 uncultured Ruminococcus sp.
ACCGCTATCCATAGACTTTGGTATTTCAATACTATCTATTGCCGTTGATTCAAAAGCACGATTTCCCAAACTGGCTAATGATTTTGATAATTTTACTGTCTTTAGATTTACACATTGACTGAAAGCCAAACTACCAATACTTGTTACTGAATCGGGGATGGTCACATTTCTCAAAAGCTGATTGTTCTTAAATGCGTTGGAACCGATTCCCGTTACCGCATAGCCGTCGAGGGTCGCGGGGATAGCGAGCGAGGAAACGTTACCTTTATAGCTTGTGATGATGGCGTTATTATCGTTGTCAAGGCTGTAGTTGAAGATAGTGAACGGCTCGCCTGCCGCATTGAAGCCCGTGCTGCGCGCTCCGCCGTAGGTGCAGTAGCCGTAGCGGGAGCTGTATGACGAGGAATAGTAGTTGATTCTGCGGGCACAATTAAATACCGGCTCTCTGTCCTCAAAATGGAAGTAAAGGCGGACAGGGCTGTTGTTTTCGTCAAATATCGTAAACGTCTTTTGTTCGGATTTGTCAAAGCCCAAGAATTTTATACCTGCCGAAAAGCCCATATTTGCGTAAATGTACGCTTTAATGGTTCGGCACTCATGCGGTGAATTACTGTCAGGGAAAACCTTTAACGACATCAACGCCTTAAAGCCGGCTCTTGCCCAGATAGAACCGTGCACGACCTTGAGGATGTCCACATTGACGCTAGCGGAAATGCCAACATCAAGTTCGATATTCAGCGTAATAGAAAAGCTCTTTTTGGTGAAATTTTTCACGCCGCGGAACCCGCCGCTTTTGGTATATTCAAATCCGGCGTTGAATTTAACACCGTAGTTCACGACGATCTCGCCCTCAATACCGGCATAAATCGACACTGCAGCCTTTCCTACGCCCGGAACATTGTAGCAGAAAAGGTCAAGACTCGCCTGCGCGCCGGAACCTCCGAGGATCTTCTGGATGTCGCTGCTGCTTGCTGTGATGGAAATATCCGCGTCTCCGTTAAGCTGGACCATAAAATGACGGTTTCGTGTATCTACGATGTAGTCCACCATCATATTTGAGATTTTTATGCCGATCGGTCCCCATTTTGTCT
Source organism: uncultured Ruminococcus sp. (assembly GCA_902773045.1). Classification (GTDB taxonomy): domain Bacteria; phylum Bacillota; class Clostridia; order Oscillospirales; family Acutalibacteraceae; genus RUG592. Next base: position 1,092 of record CACYDE010000329.1, read on the forward strand.
TGATAGATTTAATGAGTTTGGAACCCGACGCACCGACAGAATCACCTGCTTTTTGAGAGGAAACTTCATCGTCCTCATATTCATATTCCAGCTCGATGCCCTCGGCAGGCTCGATATAATCCTCATAAACATCCTCGGTTCCCTGAGCATCGGCTGATACCATTCCGCTCTGTTCATTGTCGGCAACCGTAACAACGGTTTGATCGCCCTTTTTGCTGACGCTCTGCGCAATGAAGGTTTCGGGAACTTCGCTGATAAAAACGGCAAAGGTATCGCCCTGATTGATTACGATAGGGGAGGAATAGATCGTGATGGTATTGTCCTCGCGCTCGCAGACGGTGCCTTTTGTGACTACCTTTACGCCCTCGGCAAACTGATAAGCGTTGTCATAATCATCGTCAACTTTGGAATCCGCGAGTACCTGCGCGGCGTCGGCAAGCATGGCTTTCGCTTGGTTAAAGGTGACCTCGGTCGCTTCGGCAAATGTACCGTCTATCAGCGTAAACCAGCCGCGATCAAGCGCAATTTGCGCGTCGTCGGGATGTGTCGTTTGCTCCGCGTCCGAAAAAGTGTAGGACGTGCCTTCTTCGACCTTAAAGCCCAAACAGTAGTTCAGCGTGTAAGCTGCAAAATCACGGGTGACATTGTCGTTGGGATGCACTTCTCCGCCTGCCGCGATGTCGATAACACCGAACTCGGTGGCAAGCATGATGTCGTGATAATAACTGTCGGAAGAAGTTATATCCGAAAAATAGTTGTCAGGATAATTCTCCTCCTCGACCGTCATGTTAAATGTGTTTGCTAAGTTGTGCAGCCACTCCGCACGGGTGATAAACTCACTTCCGTTGGCAGATACCGGCTCCGACACCTTGCTCTGACATTTTGGCGTTGTGGTCGGCTCAGTGGCAGGTTGTGTCTCCTTTGTGGGAGCTGTTTCCGCTGCTGCCGCTTCCGAGGGTTGTGTTTTCTCTGTGGATGTTGTTTCCGCTGATGTCTCTGCCGGGTGATCGTCAATTGGGCTCTCGACCGAAACACTTTCGTCAGCAGACGCGGCGGAAGCTGCGATCGGCAGCACGGTCAGCAACATCATAACCGCCAGAACCGCAGAAAGCGATTTTTTAAAAAATGATTTCATGTTCGTACCTCCTTGGTTTTTTGTTCCTATACATTTATATTGTATCATGTTTTTGATGATGGCACAACACAAACGTTTTAATAAATTTTTGGTTAAATTGCACAAATAACAAAACACAGCCAAGCATGATAGTCTTCTTCGTGCTCGACTGTGCTGTTTTAAGATTCTACGATTGCGTTTAGCTGTAATGTGATAACAGATAGATACAATACTGATTCATACTGATTCCTTCTTGCTTGGAACGCTCGGCGAGGAGCTTGTGCAGGGATTTGGGCATTCTCAGTCTGAACTGACCGGAGTATTCTTCTGCATCGAACGGTTTCGGAATTTCCATTCCGATTTCAAGCGTAGCGATGATCCATTCTCGTCTTGCGTCCTCGCCGTTTTTGATAGCTTCTTCGATCGTTTCACCGGACGACATACAGCCGATCAAATCGGGATAGGAGATAACATATCCGCCTTCGGCTTCATCTTCCGTCAATTCAAATCTGTATTTTAGCT
>CACYDE010000330.1 GCA_902773045.1 uncultured Ruminococcus sp.
AGAGATTTCTGTGCAGTATGACGGAAAAAGATCAAGCAGATTCGGTACAAAGTCGTTAGACGGTCTTTGTGCGGTGTTGCCTTAAGTCTTTTCGGTCTAATTTCCGCAATACTGCGTCATCAGCCTTGAAATACGCCGGTATTCCTGCGGCTTCTTTCTTGTCTTGCGAAATTATCCTCGAAAATCCTTTTAAAGCTTTTAATCAGAAATCAGTATAAAAGTCATTTTAACCACGAAAAAGATGATATTTTTGCACAAATTGTTAACAAAAATAACTTGAAATTCCTGTAAAATAGTATATAATAATAGTAAACAGTAAACGTTTGACCCAATAATCTTTGATTTATATCCGTATCAACAAACATTTGGATTTTATCTTTTATCGGAAAGGGGTTTTGTATTATGTACGATTACAACAGGATAAAAAATCATGTGAACGGAGTGGAGTCGTGTTCTTATGAGCTGTTTGGCGCTCATATCGAAAACGGCGGAGTGAATTTTTCTGTTTATGCACCAAATGCCCACAATGTTATGCTTACTTCCTCTTTCAACGGTTGGAATGATGTTCAAATGGAACGCGATCATTTCGGAGTCTGGAGTGTTTTTATAGAAAATATCGGTGAAGGAACTCTTTATAAATATAAAATTTTTACTCAGGACGGTCGGTTTATAGAGAAATCGGATCCCTTTTCCTACTACAATGAGGTTCGTCCCAAAATGGCTTCGATCGTTTACGATCTTGACAAGTATTACTGGCGTGATGAAGAGTGGCTTAAAAAACGCGAAAAAAATTACAACAAGCCGCTTAATGTTTACGAGGTTCATCTCGGTTCATGGAAGGTCAAGGACGAAAAAACAGGCGATGAAAAATTCTATCATTATGAGGAGCTTGTCAATGAGCTTATCCCTTATGTAAAAGAGATGGGTTACACGCATATTGAATTTATGCCGCTTACAGAGCACCCTTTCGATGGATCGTGGGGTTATCAGGTGACGGGTTACTATGCTCCGACGAGTCGTTACGGTGAACCGAGATATCTTATGGATCTTATCGACAGCTGTCACCTCAACGGAATAGGTGTTATTCTTGATTTTGTTCCTGTTCATTTTGCGCGCGATGAGGCAGGCTTGGCTTATTTTGACAGCACATGCCTTTATGAAAGTGAGATCCCTCAGATGAGAGAGTCCGAATGGGGTTCGATCAGGTTCGATTACTCAAAGACCCATGTTCATAGTTTTATCCGTTCCGCACTTAATTTCTGGATCAATAAGTATCACTTTGACGGAATACGTTTCGACGCTGTGGCATATTTGCTTTTCCCCGACGGAAATCCGAATTCACCCGAATATGACTGCGGAATATGGTTTCTTAAAAATACATTGTTCACACTCAATGCGTATCATCCGGACGTTATGTTTATCGCGGAGGACGCGACATGTCACATGAAAAATACCGCTCCCGTGGTTTACGGCGGATTCGGATTTGATTATATGTGGAATTTCGGCTGGTCTTCGGAATCACTTCGCTATATTTCGACGCCATACGGAATGAGAACGCAGAATCATAATATGCTTACTTATCCTATGTATTACTTTAATCAAGGACTGTTTATGCTCGCGCTGTCGCATGACGATGTTTCAAACAGTAAATCGTCGATCATGACAAAAATCTACGGACGATCTCAGGAGGAAAAATTTTCAAATTACCGCGCTTATTACGTTTATCAGATGACCCATCCCGGAAAGAAAATGAATTTCATGGGAAATGAGCTTGCCGAATATATGGAATGGAAAGACGATCAGCCGTTGGGCTGGAATCTTCTCACTTATCCTAATCATGACAGCTTTCACGAATTTGTGAAAGAACTGAACAGGATATATAAGGAAGAACCGGCTCTTTATGCTCAGGAATTCAATCTTGCTGCATTTTCGTGGATCGATCTTCAAAATGCCGTGAATAATATCTACGCTTATCGTCGTGATGATTTCAACGGAAACGTGCTGTATATCGTTCTTAATTTTTCACCTTATGAAAAAGACTATTGGCTTGGCGTAGGGTATGACGGATATTTCCGTGAACTTATCAACTCCGACAGAGATATTTACGGAGGAAGTAATGTCAGAAGCTATAATTTAAAATCACATGACGGTTATCTCAATATGAAGCTGCCTCCGCTTAGCGGTATTATTCTTAAGCCTTGTGACGAAAATTCGGTCGATAAACCCGAGCCGGACAAGAAAGAAGACTCTCCGGAAGAGGAAAAGAAGGAAACAGAGGAGCATAAGCCGGAGTGAACTGAAAAGAATATTTTTTTAAGGGAATATCCGAAAGGGTGTTCCCTTAATTTTTAAGAAAAAATAAACTTTCTTTACTCGGAGAAAAATTTTTAATTAAGGGGTGGAATTCATGGAGATATATGGTATAATAATCTATGTATGAATTTTTGATGGCAGCGTCGGTCTTTAGCGATATGTTAAGTAAGTACCGATTAAATCGAGTACCCATATAGCGCCGCCGGATTTTCAGTCAGATTGTACGAAACGACAGCAGGAATACTGACGTACCCCAAGGGCACCGGGCGTATTTCAAGGGAGTTGAGTGCAATATGACGAAAAGATGCAAGCGAGATGAGTGCTCAGTCCGCAGGACGTGATTTAATCAGTGGTTCCTTAAATATCGCTCGGGATAAAGGGGGAATGTCTGACGAATTGGCGCCGCCGAAAAAGGAGGTTTTGTTTTAATGGGGAAAAGAGTTAGCAGCCGGGCTGCAAAAGAGCATTATTGGTATAAAGCTTTTTTGCTTGGTTTGTTCTTCTCTGCCGCTTTTTTCATTCCGTATATTGTTCTGGGGAAAGGATATTTTCTCTACTACGGGGATTTTAATGTTCAGCAGGTTCCGTTTTATCAGATGATCCATGACGCGTTAAGACGGGGCGAGTTCCGGTGGTCAACGACAACCGACTTGGGGTCAAGCGTCATAGGGTCTTATACATTCTATATTTTGGGAAGTCCGTTTTTCTGGCTGACGCTTCCGTTCCCGAGTGAATTCGTTCCCTATATGATGGGACCGCTTCTGATCCTGAAATTCGGAACGGCTTCTTTGACGGGATATATTTATTTGAGAAAATATGTCAGGGATAAAAATAATGCTGTTCTCGGCGGATTGCTCTACGCGTTTTCGGGATTTTCGGTTTATAATATTTTCTTCAATCATTTCCATGAAGCGATAGTTTTCTTCCCGCTTCTTCTTGCGGCGATAGATGAATATATGGAAACGAAACGAAGAGGAGTAGTGGCGCTTGCAGTCTTTTTCTGCTGCTGCGTCAACTACTATTTCTTTGTCGGTATGGTTGCTTTTGTTATAATATACTGGGTTTTGAAGCTTTCCATGCATTGCTGGAAGGTGAAAGTCAAAGATATATTCCCGCTTGCTTTTGAAGTTATCGTCGGTTTCCTTGCCACTGCGGTCATCTTGATCCCAACGGTTCTTTTCGTGGTTCAGAATCCGAGAGTAAGTGATCCTCCGGAAGGCTTCGGCGCGCTGCTTTACGGTTCGGAACAAAGATATCTTCACATAATCACGTCGATGTTCTTTCCGCCGGATATTCCTGCCCGTCCTAATTTTACTCCGGATTCCAATTCAAAATGGTCGTCTGTTGCCGCATGGCTTCCGCTTTTCGGAATGACGGGTGTTATCGGATATTTACAGTCAAGAAGCAAGGGCTGGCTGAAAAAACTTCTTCCGTTTCTGTTTCTCTGCACTATGGTTCCGATTCTGAACAGTATGTTCCAGATGTTTGTAATGAGCTATTACGCAAGATGGTTCTACATGCTAACTTTGATGATGAGCCTTGCAACGATCATGGCTATTGAAAATTCCCGGACAGACTGGAAACGTGCGATCAGGCTTTCAACAGCGATAACGTTGGGGATCGCCATCGGGATCGGTTTTATGCCCAACGGGAAGGTAGAAGATGATCTTGAATTTTACGAAACCTTTGGACTTGAACGTTATCCCGAGCGATTCTGGATATACACTGCGATCGCAGTTGTTTCGCTTGCGCTCACTGCGCTTCTTATCGCACAGCTTAAAAAGAACAGAAAAACTTTTTTTGTGAAAGCAACGGCATGCTTTGGCGTTATAGCGGTTATATACTCGGGATATATTGTCGGACTTGGCAGATCTCACAGCTATGATATAAAAGGTTTTATCATTCCATATCTTCTTAATAACGGAAAAGACGTTGATCTCGGTGACGATCTTCAAAATGTTCGGTCGGATTTTTATGAAACAACGGACAACGTGGGAATGCTGTGGCAGATACCTTCTATTCAGACTTTTCACAGCGTTGTTCCCGGTTCGCTCTATGATTTTTATCCGACGGTCGGAGTCACAAGAGATGTAGCTTCACGTCCCGAAGCAAAATATTACGGTCTCAGAAGCTTTTTATCGGTTAAATATCTATTTGACGATATCAGCGATACCGATGAATTTAAAAACGAAGAGAATCAGACAAGAATGCCGGGATATAAATATATTGCAACACAAAACGGATTTGACGTTTATTTGAATAACAACTATATTCCCTACGGTTTTTATTTTGAAAATTATATAACCGAGGATCAGTATTACGAATGCAGCGAGGATAAAAGACATCTTCTCCTTCTCAAAGCTATGGTTCTCACCGATGAACAGGAAGAGAAGTACGCCGTTTTGATGAATCATATTGAGGACGTGAATTCGCTTGTCTATACGCCGAGAGCGTTTTCGAGAGATTGTACCGTTCTCAAAGATAACACCTGTTCGGAATTTGAATACGGCAACGCTTCGTTTGATGCAGCCATAACCGTTCCCGACGGATCGGATAAGCTTGTCTTTTTCAGTGTACCTTATGAGGACGGCTGGAGCGCGACAGTCAACGGAAGTCCGGCGGATATCGAAAAGGTCGATATCGGCTTTATGGCGGTTAGAGTCAAAGGCGGATCGACGAACAAAATTGAGTTTAAATACAAAACTCCGGGGCTGCTTGAAGGCGCTGTAGTTTCGGCGTGTTCCGTTATACTCTATGTATTATATATCGTAATTTCAGCCAAGAAAAACAAGCTTAAACCGAAACCGCGATTCAGAAAAAGCTATCATGTCTCCGCATTTGGTTCGGCTGATGAACTTGGTGAGAAATACAGGAACTTGTATCTCGGCAGAAATCCTATGAAGAGATTTTCCGATTCGAGGATACTTGCTTTCGGAGAAAATAACGGTGCAGCGATGACGAGTCAGACCACGGCGGAGATACAGCTTCCCGAAGAGTCAAAGCCGCAAGCAGATCAGACTACGGCTGAAATACAGCTTCCCGAAGAGTCAAATTCGCAAGCCGAACAGATCACGGCGGAGATACAGCTTCCCGAAGAGTCAAAGCCGCAGGCAGATCAGACTACGGCTGAAATACAGCTTCCCGAAGAGTCAAATCCGCAAGCTGGGCAGACTACGGCTGAAATACAACTCCCAAAGCTTGAAAAATCTACCGAAGCGACAACGGGAGATTCGGACGGACAACAGGAAACTACGGATTAGGTTTGAGTGGTGGACAATGAATTAACTCAAACTTCCCACATGTTAATTATCAATCTGTCCTTATCGAAACTGTGTTTTAAATAGAGTTCTGAGCGACCGGTTGAATGGATTGGGGGCGGCGGCCAAGCGGCCGCAGGCAAAATTCGCGCACCAACTTTGATTATTAACGTAACCTTTCGCCAGCGTCCAAATTTGTCCCTATAACCCGAAAGCCCCCTTTTCCTTGAGGGAAAGGGGGTATGGGTGACGACAATAGCTTTGATCGAAGAACAAGCTTGGATTCGAAAGCGAAAGCTATTCTTTACATCGAGAACTCACGATATACTCTGCATTTATTGTAATTCCAAGTATGGAAAGTTTGAGGAATTAAAAACTGAAAACGGAAAACATATAAAAGAATTTTCCGCTTTCAATTTTTAATTATGCACATAATATAAGGGCAATACCGCACAGAGATTGTGCTGAAGATGCGCAGTAGATTTTTATCAAGAGAGTGCATAAAAATACCGCAGGAATACTGACGTACCCCAAGGGCACTTCCTTCGGGCGTATTTCAAGGGAGTTTTGTGTACTATCTTGGTCAAAAGATCA
>CACYDE010000331.1 GCA_902773045.1 uncultured Ruminococcus sp.
TACTTTCGTATTTCAAGGAAATTTAACGCAGTTCAAGGCAAATTAGACAAGCAGAAATGAAAAGTTATTGATGAACAGTTCCTTAGTATAGGATAACCATACTGTCGGCACTATTATTTCTTCTTTGTCGTGCTTTATTTTTTTCGAATTATTACTGCTTAAGAAAAATAAAAGAGGTGGTTTACTTGTCTGAAAAGAAATCGCAGACACCCGAATTTTTACAGATCAAGGGATATAAATACAGGGCTAAAATGCTTATTGCAGCAGCTGTGATCCTGATAGTGATTATAATAATAATTTGTTCGATAATACATTCGATTTCATCGGCAATAAAAGGGCGTTCCCAAAAGGATACGGAAACCGATATATCAAGCGATACGGAAACCTACATTTCCGAGATCGTGAGCGAAGAAATTGATTCGGAAATCGCCTCATCCGCTTCCGAATCGACATCATCAGCCAATCTTAAAGGCGAGAAAACGGACGCAAACGGAAAGCTTATCATCGACACGGACACACTTGACGGTAAAAAGGCTGTCGCAATCACATTTGACGACGGTCCCGGTCAATACACCGAAAGACTTCTTGAAGGACTTAAAGAAAGAAACGCAAGGGCTACGTTTTTCATGGTCGGAAGCTGTGTGGAGCAGTATCCGGAGACTCTTCCGCTGATGGTTCAGGGCGGACATCAGCTCGGAAACCATACATATAATCACACCGACATAACAACAATTTCCAACAAGGAAATGAACGATCAGATCACAAAAACCGACGACGCGATTTTCAACGCCTGCGGTCAGAGAAGTACGGCTTTCCGTCCTCCCTACGGAGCACATACAAATGATACCAATCTGGCAATAGACAAAACCATCACCCTCTGGTCTCTCGACACGGAAGACTGGAACAAGGACAGCGCGGAATCGGTCAGAGATATTATCGTTTCAAAATGTAAGGACGGGGATATTATTCTTCTCCATGATATCCATGAAACAAGCGTTGACGGCGCGCTGCTTGCGATCGACGAGCTTCAGAAGCAAGGTTATCTCTTTGTTACGGTCAACGAACTTTTGACAAGATACGGATATGATATCGAACCACACACAACCCACAGTTCACAGTATTCCGTCTACGAAACTAATTCTCCCCACGCAAAGGACTATGAAGCCGAGGTCAATTCACGAAAAGCGGCGGAAGCTGCAAGCGCGGCTTCAAACGAATTCTATACAAAGGATTCGGATTCCGAACAGGAAGAATACAACTACGAAGAAGATGTCATTTATGATGACGAGGATGACGGAACGATACGTGTGATAACTACAGATTCCGAAAACAAACGTTTGGTTTACTGATAGAATACCATTAGGATTTTTAAAAAAAAGAGCTGCTTATCGTTGAAATGAACACGATAAGCAGCTTTTCGATTTATAAATTTATCATTCTGCACATTTTGCAACCGGAAGCGAAGAATCTTTCTTAAGAAAAATTTCTTTGTAATGCTCGTAAACGTCCTGATATCCGGGAAGAAACTCCTTGATCTCCGGAGAGCTGAAAGGCACAACATAATAATCCTGCCAGGTAGCCTGATTGTAGTAACAATACATAAGTTCATTATTGAGGTCTTCAAAGGTTATTTTCGTTTCACCGTTTTCAATCGTCTTTTTAACCTTAAAAGTTGCAAGAATACTCGTGACCTTGTTGTAATATTCGTCCTGAAGCTGAGCGCATAAAAGATTTCCGAGTGAATAATATACAAGCGTATCGCCGATATATTCCGCAGGCTCAATGACATGCGGATGAGTTCCGATCACGAGATTGACTCCGTTGTCTGCGAGAAACTTTGCCATATCGTCCTGATAAACCGATTCTTCCTCGGCGTACTCAACGCCTGCGTGCATGCATACTATCAGAAAATCAACCTTATCCCTCACAGATTCGATATCCTTTTTGACCTGAGCTTTATATTTCTGATACTCCGAGTCGGTCTCGGGGTCGGTGAAATCCGTAGGCCAGACGTTCACAAGATATTCCTTTCCTTCCGGAACGGGGATCCCGTTCGTTCCGTAAGTATAATTCAGCATACTGTATGTGATTCCGTTGCACTCCAGGACATGAACCTCGTCACGGGCTTCCCTGCTGTCAAACGAACCTGTCATGAAAACGTTTTCCTTGCTCTTCCAGTACTTATAGGAAGAAAGTATTCCCTCTTCCCCTGCGTCCATCGTATGGTTTGTTGCTGTGGAAACGAGATTGTAACCGATATCCACCATTGCGTCTCCTGCCTCCTGAGGACTGTTGAACATGGGATAACTTGAAAGCCCCAGTTCTGTTCCCCCGAGGATAGTTTCCTGGTTGTAGTAATTAAGATCACATTTTTCGGTGAATTGCTTAAGATTTTTTACCATTGGCGAAAAATCGTAACCGTTACCGTCCGCAACCCAATTCGCAAAATTGTAAGTTGTATCGTAGATTATATAATCTCCTGCGATCGACATGGTAAGCTCGCCATCGACAGACTTTTGACCACTTTCACCCTCATCTCCGTCGTTTCCGTCGATCTCAAAAATAATTTCATCTTCTCCGTCCCCGACCGACGAGTTTTCGCTGATTTCCGAACTGTTGCCGCAGCCCGAAGAAACAGCCACAACGCCCGCCAGAAGAATCGACAGAAGGATCTTTGATTTTCGCAATCCTTTCACTAACATTAACTATGACCCCCATACAAAATATTTACTCACCATAATATCATAACATATAACAAATATCACGGTCAATCCATCCTTCATGACTGTTATCATATTGTAATTTTTTTGTATCTATTCAGAACTCCACCGTTGATAGAGATGGTGGAAACATAATCATTAGTGATTGGCATCGCCGCCTTCA
>CACYDE010000332.1 GCA_902773045.1 uncultured Ruminococcus sp.
AATACGTCAGTATTCCTGCGGCTTCTTCCTTGTCTTGCAAAAATCATCCTCGAAAATCTTTTAAAGGTTTTAATTAGAAATTAGTATTATTTATTCAAGCGAGACCGACAAAAACGGCCGTTATCGCTATAAGTTCTCTGACGTAAAATGTGGGCAGAAGATACCACACACATTCTGCCGGAACACTTCCGTAATTCAGCCCTGCCTCCTTCACAATATTTGACGCCCTGTACTCATGAAAAATATCTGTTACGATCGCCGTATCGGTGCTGAGGTTATTATCCTCAATAATTTTCTTGCTGAATCGGATATTTTCCACTGTATTCACTGCCTTGTCTTCAAGATAGATCCTTTCCGGATCTATTCCCATTTTTACAAGATTGTCATACATACACTGCGCCTCGCTGATGTTCTCATCGTCTCCCTTTCCTCCGGTCACAATGCACGGAACTTCGGGATTTTCACATAAAAAATCATATGCGCTTTCGATTCTCTCCATAAGCATCAATGAAGGACGCTCTCCCCTGACCTGACAGCCAAGAACGATCACCGTGCAGTCCTTTTCCGGAGCAGTCATATCTGCGGAAACGATTAAATGCGTGAGAAAAACAACATAAATTATTCCAATTAAAAACATTATTGGCACTGAGTAAACGATTATTTTTCCGACAATACATTTTTTCAAAAATTCAATTAATTTTACAACTAAAGGATTTCCCCATGTAACAAAAATCATGACGCAGGAAAAGATCATGCCTGTTATATTTCCAATGTTGAGAACTCCTCTGAAAATCGGAAAAAAGAACAAAAGAAACAGAAACAGAAAAATTGTTCCCATCGCTGCAAAGAAAATATTCATGGCGATCCTTCTCCCCGATCTCTTTTTTTCATTCTTCTCAATTGAATTATTATTCATTCCCGTCACCTCTGCTGTTCACAGCAAACCAAATAAACAACCGGACAAGTCCAATGTTCGAGTGGGCGCAGCGTTCACTGCGCTCGGCGGAAACGTTTTCTTTTGTCCGGTTTATTCGGATTATTTCAGGGCAATACCGCACGGAGAAAATTCCTAAGACGCTCCGTCAGGCGGACGTTCGCGGTATTGCCTTCAGATCATTTTTACTCATTTTCATGCGGCTTGATGATAAGCCGCTCGTCACTGCTGTAAATATGAACGCTTTGAACAATTCCCATACACAGCAGCAATCCAAGCAAAGAAGTTCCTCCGGCACTGAAAAAAGGAAGAGTAACTCCGACCACGGGAAGAAAACCAAGAACCATTCCGATGTTCACCGAAACCTGAGAAAGGATCAATGCAAAAACACCGATACAGAGATTCTGACCGAATTCATCTCTTGCGTTTGCCGATTTATAAAATATTCTCAGAAGCATAATGAGAAAAAGCCCGAGAATAATGCAGCAGCCGATGAAACCCAATTCTTCACCAGCAACAGTGAAAATGAAGTCGTTTTCCTGTTCCGGAACTATTCCGTAGCCGACTCGCTGACCTTTAAAAAGCCCTTCTCCCGTATAGCCTCCCGACGCAATGGAAAGTTTTCCTTGATACTGCTGCCAGCCGTAAACCGATTTTGAGTTCTCATCAAGATCAAGAAGAACTTTGAAACGGCTTCTCTGATCGTCGTTCAGAACACTTGTCCACACGAACGGAGCGCACATTCCGATCGCAATGCCTGTTAGGACATAGTATCTGATCTGAACTCCGGCGGCGAATGTCATTATTATAAATATCAAAGCAAAAATCAATGCCGAACCGTCGTCGCCCTGGAGGTGTATCAGCATAACAGGGATAGCTCCGTGGACAGCCAGAAGACAAACTTCCTTAAAAGATTTTATATTCCCTTTTTTGGTTATATGACCTATATGAGCGGAAAGAGTGACGATAAAGCATATTTTCACTATTTCCGACGGCTGAAGAGAATATCCGCCGAGATTTATCCATGCAGTATCGTCGGTTCCTTCAACGCGTATTCCAAAAAGGAATACAACAGCGATCAGCCCCAGTCCCACCAACGCTGCTAACCACCATAGCTTTTCAAGATACTTGTAATCGAAGCATGAAAGAATTATCGCTCCGATCAGTCCTATGACAAGCGCCGCAGTTTGCGTTTTTAAGTAATTATATTCTCCTGCCCGCTGCATACTGGCTATCAGAAGCAGGCTTAATGTGTTGAGTGCAATAATTATAAGCCATAAAAACTTGTCGGTGTATTGAAAATAGTCTGATATTTTTCCATAAATATTTTTCAATAAAGTTCTCATCAACAGCCTCCTAATATTAATTTCAAACCGATCCTCTAACTAATTATATAAAATAAACATTGAGTTATCAAGAGAAAAAATAAAAAAATTGTAATATTTTAAAAAAGTATCCGCTTTTTCGAAATTTTATACTGATTTCCGATCAAGCCAAGGCTGCGCGATACTTCCGTGAATTTTCAAAACGGCTCGAAAGGGTGTGTTGAAAAAGGGGACGCTTTCTGCCAAAGCGCCCCCTAAACAAATGAACTATTTTCAAAATCCGATTTTCACGGCTCAAACCGTTTTTCTTTTTCCGAACTTCAATATCAGAATCCCTGCTATGATAGACACAACCGATATCACAGAGATCATAACAGCAGGATAAACCATCGAATTACTCGGAGTAAAATTCTCCGACACAACGTAAGTAAATATCATTCCCGAAACAGCACCGGTTGTATTATTAAATGTGATATGTCCGAGTGCTGCGGGAAGAACGGAATCTGTTGCCTTCACGAGCGCCGTCAGGAACGACCCCAAGAATGCGCAGGATATGCACATCATCACAAATCCCACATAAGGGTAGCCACTGTAATCCGTTCCGAAATTGTGTCCGCAAACTATCAGCGGTGCGTGCCACAAGCCCCAGATAATTCCACTGACTGCGATTGCCGCAGAGAACGGCATTTTTTCTTCAAGCTTTGGAGTAAGGTACGCTCTCCAGCCAAACTCCTCTCCAAACCCAAGTATTACTCCAAAAAAGCTTACTCCGACGCAATATAAAGCCGTTGCGGCGACTCTTATATGGTCTGTCTTTGTGAAAACATCAATGATCGAACAATCCGGCAAAAATGACGCAGCGAAAGCAAGAGCCGTAAAATATCCGCTTACTATCGGAAAGCAAAGTGCGATTACGATGTACCTTACATTCCCCTTAAAACGCAGTTTAAATTTGCAGTCCTCAAAGCCTTCTTTTGTAATAATTCTTGTCAGGATATTGGCGATCGCAGGCGCAAGCATACCAAGCGCACACACAGGACTGTAAAAAGCTCCATCTGTAGTTTTACCGTATATCGCAATATATATGAACAAGAGTATCCACGGCGGTATGAACGCTAAAGCAAGAAAAAGTACGATTCGGCGAGCCGTCATTTTATCACTTTTCATAATACTCGCCTCCGTGTAAATATAATCTGCATGATATCTCAAATGAAATATAATAAAGGATCAAAGCACAAGCTGGCGTCAGCAGGATAAAATATGATCCTTTGTCGGTCAGGAATTGCTGCGCTTTCAAAAGTATTTCCTCGGTCGAACCGAATATCGACAGATCGCCGAACAGACTATACACGATAAATCCAAAAACAAGAACAAGCATAACGATCATTCGTATCGTATTGCCGTACTTGCTTCCGAAAGCCACCATAAACGGCGACTCAACTGCACGGTAGATCATTTGAAAAAACATCATAAGCTGCAGCGCCATACAGTACATATCGGCGTTTATCCCGGTCATAGCTGCCGCAAGCTCAAAGAGCAGTTCAAGATATGTAAAAACCGATACCATCAAAAAAAAGTTGAACAAATATTTCGAGCCGATCTGCTTTCTTACTCCATTTTCGGAGGAGGCGATAAACGAAAGCCACTTTTTTGTTTCATCGTTTTCAAAGCTGCCTTGTTCAAACATTCCTGCCACGAGGATAATACACACCGCAGCCAATATCATCATAACACCGATATACTCGTCTTTTGTCGCGGCGTCCGAGATCACCATGATAGTAAAAAGAGCTGCGATGGGAAGTATGAGAAGAAGATGATTTTTTCGTGTGACAAGCTCTTTATATACAAGACCGAACATCAGCCTTCCCTCCTTTCAAGCAGCTTTGAACCAACAAATATGTTCAGAAGCACCCCTGAAACAAATAATACAACGCATAACGGCTGAACATATTTTAACATAGGCGCAAGCTCCAGCCGAAGCAAATCGAGAATATCAATATCGGTTCTGCCGTTATATTTTTCCATCAGCCCCATAAGAAACGGCGTATATGCTACAGCCAAAAGAGTGACTGCAGTCACAAGTATCGCTTCAAATGCTTTCTTGTTCTTGGCAATTGTCGAAATAAACAGCATCAATAAGTTAATAACACAGAAGAAAACCGTCATCTTAAATAATACTGATACAGATGAAAATGCAATCCCTTCGCCGCCTACAGTGCCAAGCAGAGCAAGATACAATGTATTAACAGCAAATACACCCGTCTCAAATATCAACAGCGTTATTACTTTTACTCCGATCAGATAATTCAAGCTATATGAAGTCGTTTTACAAAACCGCAAAAAACCCGAATCAATGTCATCATACATAGTTACAGACGGATTATAAGAAAACGCAAGCACGACTAAGGGTAAATACCGCAAAATCCATAGATTATCAATAAGATGGCCTCGCCACTCCGTGTCATCTGCAATATTCCCGTACTCCATGCTCAGCCGTACAAGAATACAGAGTACAGTAAATATTGCAAATATACTACCTGTCATGAAAGCCTGTTTTCTGGAAAGCGTGATCTCCTTGTATATCATTCCCTTCAAGATGTCCACTCTCCTTTATCTCTGCGAACATAAAAGAGCATGATCTCTTCAAGAGTAGTGCTGTCGATAGTTATACCCGAATATTTTTTCTCGCAAAGCTTTCTGTCCGCAGCAAGTGCCTCAACGCCGAAATCGCTGACGTGGGCGCTTATAATATCATTTTTGTCGATGTCTTTCAGATCGGACTTTTTGCATTTTATGACAGCATGAGATTCAACTATATCGTCCTTTACGCCTGTCAGAAGTATTTTCCCTTTGTCAATAAATGTCACGCAGTCGGCGATTTTTTCAAGGTCGGAGGTAATATGCGAGGAAAGCAGGATAGAATTGGAATCGTCCTGCAAATATTCAAGGAAGATGTCAAGTATCTCGTTTCTCACAACGGGATCGAGACCGGTCGTAGCCTCGTCCATTATCAGCAGCTTTGCATGATGAGAAAGCGCGGTGGCGATCTGGAGTTTCATTCGCATACCCTTTGAGAGCTGACCTATCTTTTTCTTTCTCGGCAGATTGAAACGATCAAGATACTCTGAATACACGGCTTTATCCCACTGTGAGAAAACATCGGCAAGCACAGTTGATAGCTGAGCCGCCGTAAGCTGATTGTGAAACGGAATGTCATCAAATACAGCGGCTATCTGTGATTTCACCTCGTTCTCACATTCAATATTGTCAAGACCAAGCATTTTTATGCTGCCGCTGTCGCGTTTTATCAGTCCGAGCAGAAGCCTTATCGTGGTAGTTTTTCCGGCTCCATTCTGACCAATAAAGCCCATGATGCTGCCCTGCGGTACGTTAAAGCTGATATTATCAAGCTTAAATCCGTCATAAGACTTTGTAAGATCGCTGATCTCAATAGCGTTCATAATTATTCATCTCCCTCATACAACATTTGTAAAATTTGTGACAGCTCCTCAAACGAGATGCTGCACAGCTTAGCTTTATCGACCGCCTGTGAAAGGCTCTGCTCGATCTGCCTTAAGTTTTCTTCACGAAAAAGCTCCTTATTCTGCCTTGAGACGAACGAACCTTTTCCTGTGAATGATTCAATGAAACCGTCACGTTCCAGTTCTTCGTATGCGCGCTTTGTCGTGATGATACTTATGCGAAGCTGCTGAGCAAGCGCTCTCATTGACGGAAGCGGATCACCCTCATTAAGCTCGCCGCTCATGATCTGTTCTTTGATCTGGGAAGTGATCTGCTCGTAGATCGGCTTTCCCGAAGCGTTTGAAATAATAATATCCATTGCGTTCTCCTGAGTGTATATATACATTATACACATTATATCAGGTATAAAAAGAAATGTCAACATTAAAAATCAAGCAAATTTAAAAATTATAAACTAAAACTTCCCATACTCGGAATTACAATAAATGCAAAGTCTATCGTGAGTTGTCGATGTAAAGAATAGTTTTCGCTATCGAATCCAAGCCTGTTTTTCAATCAAAGTTATTTTCGTCACCCATACCCCCTTTCCCTCAAGGAAAAGGGAGGTTTTTGGGTTATAGGGCTTCAATTTCATCAACTTAACGAGAAAACGTTTGCGTTTTCCCAGTTAATTAAAAAAACACTATAGACTTAATGGAATATTTATTTTTAAGTTGACGACATTGTCGCCCTATAACCCGGTTGTTAGAGACAAATTTTGACGCGGGCGAAATGTTACGTTAATAATCTGAGTTAGTGCGCGTATTTGCCTGCGGCCGCTTGGCCGCCGCCCCGAACCC
>CACYDE010000333.1 GCA_902773045.1 uncultured Ruminococcus sp.
ACATCCGAGTTTTTGGACAAAGGCTTTAGGGCTGCATCTCTTCGCAGCATTGTAAAAGAAGCAGGAGTCACAACGGGTTCCTTCTATTGGTATTACAGCAGTAAAGAGGATCTGTTTGACGCTCTTGTCGGGGAGCATTATAACCATATCCTGAAGATGTATGATGATGCGCTGGAGTCGTTTTGGAAAATGAGTAGGGAAGAACAGAAGGAACATATGGGCGACATCGGCGGCGAATGCATAGAGGCAATGGTCGAATATATGTATCGGCACTTAACGGAGTTCAAATTGCTCCTGACCGCCTCTCCGGGAACAAAATATGAGAACCTTCTCCATGAGCTGACGCAGCGTGAGATCGACAGCACACATGAGTTTGAAAGGCACATGGAGGAACTTGGATATCAGATGGGAACGAAGATCGAACCCACGCTTGAACATATCATCACAAGCGGTATGTTCGCAGGAATGTTTGAACTCGTGATCCACGATGTTCCGAGAGATAAAGCTATTACCTGCGTCAGGCAGCTTTATGCGTTCTATACAGCAGGTTGGCGGACTGTCATGGGAATGTAGATCATGAAATTTATACGATCAATGGGGACGATAAAGTCCCCATAAAAAAAGAATTACAGTTAGGGACATCTAACAAAAAGGAGCTGATATTTTATGAAAGAAAAGAAAAAACCGTCGGCGTTTTCTGCGCTGATGGACTACGCCGGAGGGCATAAGGCGCTCACCTATTTTTCACTTATTTTGTCTGCAATAACCGGTGTGTTGGCGCTTATGCCGTTTGTTTACCTTTGGAGAATCATTAAGGAAGTGATCGAGGTGAGTCCGAATTTTTCGGAGGCGGTAAACATTACATACAATGGCAGGATGGCAGTCTTGTTTTCACTGATCTATATGCTGGTCTATTTCGGAGCGCTGATGTGCTCCCATCTCTCTGCATTTCGTGTGGCCGGCAATATGAAAAAAGATCTGCTTCATCATATTGCGAAGCTGCCTATCGGATTTGCCGATGAAATGGGTTCCGGAAAGGTGCGCCGCATTGTGACGGAGGCGACCTCTTCTACGGAGACTATGCTCGCCCACAACCTGCCCGATATGGTGCAGGCGATAGTGACCCCGATCGCAATGGTGGTTATGCTGTTTATCTACGACTGGCGCTTTGGTCTTGCCTGCCTTGTTCCGATTATTTCGGCGTTTGCCATGACGTTCCGTATGATGGGACCGAAGATGGCGGAGGATATGAGGCAATATCAGAATTCCTTGGAAAGCATGAGCAATGAGGCTGTTGAATATGTGCGCGGTATCCCGGTTGTAAAGACTTTCGGACAGACTGTGTTTTCATTCCATCGGTTCAAGAAATCCATTGACGATTATGGAGATTTTTGCTTGAAATACACCTTTGAGTGCAGAAGCTCCATGGTATTGTTTACCATGTTCATTAACTCTGCGTTTGCGTTTCTCATCGGACTGGCGCTGTTTTTGACGAGGGGCGGCGCGGCCACTCAAGATATTTTGGTCAATTTTTTGTTCTATGTCATTTTTACGCCGATCATCACTACAACGATGATGAGAGTAATGTTCATGTCCGAAAATAGTTTGAAGATCGATGACGCAATGGCGAGAGTAAACTCCATTCTTGACATCAAACCGCTTGCTGAAGCAAAGGAGAAGAAAACGCCGTCCGGCGCTTTTGTTGAGATCAAAAATGTTACATACAGATATGCCGAGAATGCAAATCCGGCAGTGAAAAATTTGTCCCTATCTTCGGATAAGGATCAGATCGTCGCTCTGGTCGGACCTTCCGGCAGCGGAAAAACGACGGCGGCAGGATTGATTTCACGGTTCTTTGACGTTCAGGAAGGAAGCGTTACGATCGGCGGAGTGGATGTTCGTGAAATCGGCAAGGACGAATTGATGAACACGGTTTCCTATGTGTTCCAGGACAGCAAACTTCTGAAACGATCCATTGCTGACAATTTGAGAATCGCAAAGCCCGACGCTGAGGACGAGGAGATTCACAACGCATTGAAAGCCGCGCAGTGTGACGATATTATCAAGCGGCTTCCGCAGGGTGTCGATACCGTACTCGGTTCGGAGGGAACGTACCTTTCGGGCGGTGAGCAGCAGCGTATCGCAATTGCAAGAGCGATACTGAAAAAAGCGCCTGTTGTTATACTTGATGAAGCAACGGCTTTCGCCGATCCCGAAAATGAAGTGTTGGTTCAAAAAGCTTTTATGGAGCTTACAAAAAACAGCACGGTCATTATGATCGCGCACAGGCTTTCAACAATTCGGAACGCAGATAAGATATATGTGCTTGATCACGGCGAAGTCGCAGAATCGGGCAGACATGAGGAACTGCTCGAAAAGAACGGGCTTTACAGTTCCATGTGGAAAGAATACAAGAGTGCTATCAGTTGGAAAGTAGGTGAAGCAGTATGAAACAGTATTTCAAGAATAAATTTGCTCTGTCCGACCGGGGAGCGAAGGAAATGATTTTCGGGATCGTATCCGTTGTGGCGCAAAATCTGGCACTGATGTTCCCGGTGAGTCTTCTGTATCTGTTTACAGGCGATTATATCAATGGGGTGGATCTGCAAAGCCGCACAGGCTTCTACATCGGAGGTATTGTCGTTTGCTTGGCACTCATCGTTCTGACAAGCATTTTGCAGTACAACACAGCGTATAAAGCAACCTACAAGGAGTCCGCGACGAGAAGGATCTCTCTTGCGGAGAAATTAAGGAAGCTGCCCCTTTCGTTTTTTGCCAAGAAAGACCTGTCCGATCTCACGAGCACGATAATGTCCGATGCGGAAGTGATGGAACACGCAGGTTCCCACATGATCCCGCAGTATTACGGAAGCATAATTTCGACGCTGCTTATCAGCATAGGTTTGTTTTTCTTCCAATGGAAAATGGCTTTGGCTGCTGTCTGGCCGATTCCGATCGCACTGATCATCGTGCTGACGTCAAAAAGCGTACAGAACTACTTCTTCCGCCGTCAAAGACAGGCGCAGATCGATCTGAACGAGGGCGTACAGGAATTTATCGAGACATCACGTGATCTGAAGAGCAATAACGCAGAAAATGAATATCTGAAAGGATTGGATGAAAAAATCGACCTCTTGGAAAAGAGAGCGATCGGAAGCGAACTTGGCACGGCAATTTTCGTTGTTTCCGCTCAAATGCTTTTGAAGTTCGGTATCGGTACTGTGGCGCTTGTCGGCGGAATAATGCTGATAGGAGGAGATTTGACGCTTATGCAGTTTTTCTGTTTCCTTTTGGCTGCATCGAGACTCTATGAACCGATGAGCGGAACACTGATAAATCTGGCGGCGATCAATGCTTTGCAGGTCAATGTTGACCGCATGAACGAGATCAACAACACTCAGGAACAGGAAGGCTCAGATTCTTTCAAACCGAATGCATATGATATTGTTTTTGACCATGCCGGGTTCTCTTACGAGGATGACAAAACGATCCTTTCCGATGTGTCGTTCACAGCTAAACAGGGTGAGGTCACGGCGCTCGTCGGACCGTCGGGCGGCGGAAAAACGACCGTCAGCCGACTCGCAGCGAGGTTCTGGGATACGGATAAAGGGAAGGTTACAGTCGGCGGTGTGGATGTAAAGACGGTCGATCCCGAAACACTGCTTGATGCGTTTTCTATTGTTTTCCAGGATGTTACGCTTTTTAATAATACGGTCATGGAGAATATTCGCGTCGGAAAAAAGGACGCTTCTGATGAAGAAGTGATGAAGGCTGCTCGGCTTGCGAATTGTGATGAGTTTGTAAGTGAGCTTCCGAATGGCTACGATACCGTTATCGGTGAAAACGGCAGTGAACTTTCCGGAGGAGAACGTCAGCGTATTTCGATCGCAAGAGCATTTTTGAAAGATGCACCGATTATTTTGCTGGATGAAGCCACGGCTTCTCTCGATGTGGAAAATGAAACAAAGGTTCAAGGTGCTTTATCACGGCTCATCAAGGACAAAACGGTTATGGTGATCGCCCACAGAATGCGTACTGTCGCCGGAGCGAATAAAATAGTGGTGCTTGCGGATGGCGGTGTGGCTGAACAAGGTTCGCCTGCGGATCTGATGAAAAAGGACGGCGTCTTTGCACAGATGGTGAGACTCCAAACCGAAGGACAAAATTGGTCGATTGCCTAAAGAAAGAGAGATCATCTCGTCATAATTCGACGGGATGATTTTTTCTGTTTGTGAGAGTTTGAATGTTGAACGGAAAGTGATGACAAAAAAGTCTTAGAAGCCAAAACTTCCCATACTCGGAATTACAATAAATGCAGAGTCTATCGTGAGTCGTCGATGTAAAGAATAGTTTTCGCTATCGAATCTAAGCCTGTTCTTCGATTAAAGTTATTTTTGTCACCCATACCCCGGTTGTTAGAGATAAATTTTGACGCGGGCGAAATGTTACGTTAATAATCTGAGTTAGTGCGCGTATTTGCCTGCGGCCGCTTGGCCGCCGCCCCGAACCC
>CACYDE010000334.1 GCA_902773045.1 uncultured Ruminococcus sp.
ACTGGCGTATGTCGAGGACGACAACGCAGCTATGCGCTTACCGGGGCGTCGAACTTGTCTGGATATTTGTTTGGTTTGCTATAAATAATCGCAATCCGTTAATCTGTTTCTTTAACGGAGATACCTTTCGGGGGCTTTCCGATCGCCCCCGAACCCCTTCGGCAACAAAAATTAATTATAGATTTTGTATTATTTATAGCGATCCAAATAAATAGACAGACAAAAGGAGACGATGCCGGTGAGTGCAGAGCAAGGCGGAGGACGAAGGCATACCGGCGTACCCCAAGGGCACGCGCTAATGGGCGTATGTCGAGGACGACAACGCAGCTATGCGCTTACCGGGGCGTCGAACTTGTCCGGATATTTGTTTGGTTTGCTATAGTTGCCGCCTTAATAAAAACGTGATTTGTCCGTTGTTAATTTGTTTTTATGCAGCACTAAAAATAAAAAGAAGAGCACATCAACTCTTCTTTTTACGTTATTATGCTTTGTCGGCGGATTTTGCGAATATTGACGCAATGAATCCAAACAGCAGCGCAGCCGTAATTCCTGCCGCAGCCGAGGTTATCGCTCCGGTGAAAATTCCGAGAAAACCGCTGATATTTACTGCGTGTTTTACTCCCCGGGATATCGTATATCCGAATCCCGAAAGAGGGACTGTGGCTCCTGCGCCTGCAAAGTCGACGATCGGTTCATAAATTCCGAGCGCGCCGAGGACAACACCCGAAACGACGAAAGCTGTGAGGATCCTTGCAGGGGTGAGATTGGTTTTGTCTATCAGTATCTGACCCACAACACAGATAAGTCCTCCGACCCAAAAAGCATTAATCAAATCCAGAAGCATTATATCACCTGACCGTAAAATTTTTACGGTATTATTTTTTACAAACTTAACGGATTTATACATCGTCCAATCTTGAACAGCAATTTTTTTTGAGTTATAATTAAGGCATAAATGAGGTGTTTGAAATGATCTATACAAAAATGACTAAGCTGGCTTTGAAAATTTGTTTTGACGCTCACAAAAATCAACTCGATAAGAGCGGCTTGCCCTATGTTTATCACCCGTTTCATGTTGCCGAGCAGATGAAAGACGAAGTTACCACGGCAGTGGCGCTTCTGCATGACGTCGTGGAAGATTCACATTATACATTCCGTGATTTAAAAAACTTCGGTTTCCCCGAAGAAGTTCTTGATGCTTTGGATCTTCTGACCCATGACCCGGGTATTCCGTACATGGATTATATCAGACTTATAAAGCAAAACGCGGTGGCTTCGGCGGTGAAAACGGAAGACCTGCGCCACAACAGCGATCTCACGAGATTGGATCATGTCTCGCAAAATGATAAAGAACGTGCGGAAAAGTACAAAGAAGCGCTGGAACTTCTTAACGAGAAATAACGATCGTAGTCACGGCAATACCGCACAGAAATCGTGCCGAAGATGTGTAGCAGATTTTTATCAAGAAAGCTCATAAAAACACTGTAGGAATACTGACGCATTTCAAGGCTTCGCAATCCGTATTCCCCCGAAATACCGATAAAGCACGCCGCAAGGAATTTCAGCAGCGACTTTTCCAATTCTCTTTCGACCGCCGAAACGATCTCCTCAATGGGAAATCAATATAATTCGAAGTCTGTTAATTATGCGGTAATAAATTGTTAATATTCAGAGCAAAAGAAAACAACCATGCAGGAGTTTGCGGCTCTTGCATGGTTGTATCATTCTGTGTTCAATCCATAAAATACGAGAATATTTTTTCTTTTGTGTCGAGTATCTCTTCCGTGGGCACACCCATTTCTTTTGCGAGTGCGACCGAGCCTTCAAACGCTTCGGAAATATCGGGCGCAAACGCTCTTTCGAGAATATCCATAAACAATTTCATGTTTTCGTTAAGCTCGTTTATAAAGTTTCTGTATTCGTCGTCGAGCTTGCTATTCAGTTTATCAAGCGAGTTCAGATAATCTTCGGCAAGCTTTTTCTCTTGATCGGAGCAAACATCTTTCAATATCTGATAAAGCATAATTCCTGTGGCATTTCCGATTACCGCTCCCAGTACGGGTACGGGAATTAAC
>CACYDE010000335.1 GCA_902773045.1 uncultured Ruminococcus sp.
CTCAGTTAATAAAAAAAACAATAATAGAGTTAATGGGATATTTATTTTTTAAGGAAATGCAAGCATTGCCTTAAGTTGATGACATTGCCTTTCCCTCAAGGGACAGGGGGCTTTTAGGCTGTGGGCTTCGCCCACGCCTATCGGGGACTGCGTCCCCGAACTCCTTCATTCGAACTTCATGTTATCTTACGTTGTGA
The DNA here is from genome assembly GCA_902773045.1 of uncultured Ruminococcus sp. GTDB lineage: Bacteria > Bacillota > Clostridia > Oscillospirales > Acutalibacteraceae > RUG592. Next base: position 198 of record CACYDE010000335.1, read on the forward strand.
ATAGTGCTTGGACAAATAAATAATCACGAATAAGGATCACTAAGAAATTATCCTAAAAACCGTACAGCTAATTTGATAAACCTCCAAAGTAAGAGCAAAACCGCACAAATACAGGCACTTTATTCATCTGTATCTGCACGGTTTAACTTAAGGCAATACCTCTGCACGGCATTGCTTTTAATATCAATGATGGAACAATCTCATCTTAGTGAATACCATAGCCATATCGTATTTATTGCAAGCCTCGATAACGTTGTCGTCACGAATCGATCCTCCCGGCTGAGCAATATAAGATACACCGCTTCTTCTTGCGCGCTCGATATTGTCGCCGAACGGGAAGAATGCATCGCTTCCGAGAGAAACTCCGCGAATTTTTGAAAGATACTCCTTCTTTTCCTCTCTTGTAAGCGGCTCGGGCTTTACTTTAAAATACTGCTGCCACACATCGTCTCCGAGTACGTCCTCATCATCGTCGGAGATATAAACGTCAATGACGTTGTCTCTGTCGGGACGACCGAGAGTATCGAGGAAAGGAAGGTTAAGAACCTTGTCATGCTGACGAAGATGCCAGATGTCAGCCTTATTTCCTGCAAGACGTGTGCAGTGGATCCTCGACTGCTGACCTGCTCCGACACCGATCGCCTGTCCGTCAACAGCATAGCAAACGGAGTTTGACTGTGTGTACTTCAGCGTTATCAAAGCAATAATAAGATCGATCTTTGATTCGTCGGGAATATTCTTATTTTCCGTAACAATATTTTCCAAAAGCTCATTATTGATCTTGAACTCGTTTCTTCCCTGTTCGAATGTAATTCCGTAAACCTGCTTACGTTCGATCGGATCGGGTTTATAGTTTTCGTCTATCTTAATGATATTGTAGCTGCCCTTTTTCTTGGATACGAGTATCTCAAAAGCCTCGTCGGTATATCCGGGAGCAATAATACCGTCGGATACTTCTCTTTTGATGATATTGGCGGTCACTGCGTCACAGACATCGCTCAATGCGATCCAGTCGCCGAAAGAAGACATTCTGTCGGTTCCTCTCGCCCTCGCATAAGCGCACGCAAGCGGCGAATCGTCCAAACCTTCGATATCGTCAACGAAGCACGCCTTTTTAAGCTTATCGCTAAGCTTCCTTCCGACCGCAGCGGAAGTGGGGCTTACATGCTTAAAAGATGTTGCGGCACAAAGTCCCGTTGCCTCTTTGATCTCCTTAACAAGCTGATAGCTGTTGAAAGCGTCAAGGAAATTGATGTAGCCGGGCTTTCCGTTAAGGATCTCGATCGGCAGTTCCTCTCCGTTTGACATGAATATTTTAGACGGCTTCTGATTGGGGTTACAGCCGTATTTAAGCTCAAATTCTTTCATGGGAATCGTTCCTCCGTTTTCGTTTATTATCAGCTGTCCGATCAGACTTTAAGCTCGGAAGTTATCTCGTCCGTATAGAGTCTTTCAAGAACAGGCTTAACTTCGCTTTCAATGAACTCGTCAACCTGAGCTACGCTTCTTCCGACGTAAAGGATCGGATCAAGTTCACTTTCGATCTCTTCCTTCGTGATCGGGAATGCAGGGTCATCTGCGATCCTGTCGATCAGATCGTTCTTTCCGCCCTCAAGCTTCACTTTTGCGGCAGCGGCATGGGAATGAGTTCTGAGAAGCTCATGAAGCTCCTGACGGTTTCCTCCGTTCTTCACGGATTTCATCATGATATTTTCGGTAGCCATAAACGGAAGCTTCTCCATTACTCGTCTTGTTACGACCTTATCATAAACCACAAGACCGCTTGTGATGTTGATATATATATTAAGAATGGAATCAACCGCAAGGAATGCCTCCGCAACGGAAATTCTCTTGTTGGCGCTGTCATCAAGGGTCCTTTCGAACCACTGTGTTCCTGCGGTGAGCGCAGGATTGAGAGAATCAACGATGACGTATCTTGCGAGTGATGAGATACGCTCGCTTCTCATCGGATTTCTCTTGTAGGGCATTGCGGAAGAACCGATCTGATTCTTTTCAAAAGGCTCTTCCATCTCTTCAAACGACTGGAGTATTCTCATATCGTTTGAGAATTTATAGGCGCTCTGAGCGATACCGGACAAAGCTCCAAGGAAGTAGGAATCGGTCTTTCTGGAATAGGTCTGACCCGAAACGGCAACGCATTTTTCAAAGCCCATCTCCTCTGCGATCAGCTGTTCAACCTTCTTGACCTTCTCCTCATCACCCTCGAAAAGTTCCATGAAACTTGCCTGAGTACCTGTTGTACCCTTTGAACCGAGAAGCTTCAGGTTTGAAAGCTGATACTCAAGATTCTGAATATCCTGAATAAGCTCATACATCCAGAGAGTGGCTCTCTTTCCCACTGTGGTCAGCTGCGCCGGCTGGAGATGAGTATATGCAAGGCACGGCAACGCCTTATACTGCTCTGCGAAAACGGAAAGGTTCTTTATGACCTGAGCGCATTTTTTCAGAACAATTTCCGACGCCTCTTTCAGAATGATAACATCCGTATTGTCACCGACATAGCACGATGTTGCGCCGAGATGAATAATCGCCTCCGCTTTCGGACACTGCTTTCCGTAAGCATAGACATGAGACATAACGTCGTGACGAACAACCTTTTCCCTTGCCTCTGCCGTTTCAAAATCCACAATATCTCTGTATTTTTCAAGCTCCTCGATCTGTTCGTCCGTAATATCCAGACCCATTTTCTGCTCTGCTTTCGCAAGCGCTATCCAGAGTTTGTGCCATGTTGTAAACTTGAACTTCTCGGAAAATACATACTGCATTTCCTCGCTTGCGTATCTTGTGGAAAAAGGAGAAATATAACTTTCTTTGTTTGCTGCCATTGCCAAACCGTTCCTTTCAGTTTTTATTGGTAGTATTACGAATTTTTATTTATCATTCTGTTTTCCGTCTCGCCTGTTGCAAGATCAATATATCTCACATAGATCGAGATCTTGTTCCGGTCGTTTAAATTGCTCCATATTTTTTCTTCGAATTCATCAATGCTGTTCGGGATCACAACTCTCTCCGGTTCACCCATGAATGTGGGAATAGGATCTCCGTCGGTTACATAAGTGTGGATAAAATGGCCGACGCCGTTCAAAGAATTATAAGAAAACGTATAACGATTACATTCGCTTCCTTCAATATCCGCACTTTTGAGAATACTCATTTTGTACGTCAGCTTCTCTCCGAAAGTAAGCATACCGCTGATCCTCGGAGTCCAATTCGGACCGTCCGGTTCAAATTCTCTTGTTTCCAAAGCTTCTTCAAAGCTCTTTCCTTCGGAGACAAAATCATAGATCGTATCGGTCTGATCGCCGTTCGTAACGATGAGATGATTTCCGATTTTTCTGATAGGGGAATAAATAATAAGAGACGGATCCTCCACCTTTGAAGCGTCAAACGGGTGAATGATAACCTCGTCGCCATTCTCGACAAAAATTCTGTTGCGGCTGTTTTCGCTTCTTCCCATAATGAAATAAGCGACAGCAGCCTTGGTTCCGTCTTCTGTTTTTCCTATTACAATACCTCTTCCGACATAGGGATTGCCGTTAATAAGCTCTCCGATGTCATAAGTCTGATAAACGTTCATATCATCAATAACTCCTTTGTGAGTTTAGGAAATGTTCATCAATAACTTTTCATTTCTGCTTGTCTAATTTGCCTTGAACTGCGTTAAATTTCCTTGAAATACGCCCGAAGGAAGTGCCC
>CACYDE010000336.1 GCA_902773045.1 uncultured Ruminococcus sp.
GCAGAGTGCATAAAAGCACCGCAGGAATACTGACGTACCCCAAGGGCACTTCCTTCGGGCGTATTTCAAGGTGTTTTTGTGTACTATTAAGTGACACCCCAAGAACGCAAGCCGTAAGGCGCAGCGTGATTGGTAGGTGGAACTTATGCGTAGTGCAACGCAGCTGACGGAAAAAGATCAAGCAGATTCGGTGCAAAGTTGTTAAACGGTCTTTGTGAGGTGTTGCCTATACAAAATAAATACTTCCCGAACTGTTTTTTGTCGCCTTGGAGCGGCGGAAAAATCCATGCCGAACGCAGATCAAGGACGCTTTGGCAAAAAACGTCCTTAAGCCGTTATTACTTCGGCAAATAAACAAACAGCTTCTCGAAGCTTTTTTTGTTAACTGTTAAATCAAATTATTTACTCAAACTTACAATACATAAAATTACCATGAATGCAGATTCTATCGTGGGTCGTCGACGCTAAGAATAGTTTTTGCCGGTGAATCCGAGATTGTTCTTCGGTCAAAGCTTTAGCCGTCACCCATCAATATCATCAGCTTAACCGGTTGGTCTGTGCTATCGAACACAGTAATTCTCCTCGCCATGAGTTTTAGATGTCACCATCATCCCCCGAACCCATTCAATGAGTTTTTTTATTATTCAAATAAATACCTGCCCGACATTTAATGTATCCGTTCAATCCGAACGGCTTTCTTCGATCAAAGACAGCGCCGATCTGATATCCGACCAGCTGTAGCCCAATCGCTGCAAAGCTGCGACGGTTCTGCGCCGTGATCTCTCATCGTCCAGTTTGTCCGAATATTTTCTTTCAATAAGCTCCGTGAGCTGTTCCACGGGATCAACTTCGAATTCATCGAGTATCTCGTCACAGAGATCTCTGTCTATCCCCTTTTCCATGAGCTTATATTTTGCGGCGCGAACGGACATTTTTTTGAGATAAATGAGATCGTGAGCCAGCCGCTCGGCATAGTTTCCGTCATTCAAAAGTCCCAGTTCTTCCATTCTCCGACAGACCTCTTCTGCGGTTTCCTCGGAACAATCCTTTTTTAATTTATCCTTCAGCTGCCGCTCGGAGTAATCTCTTCCGGAAAGAAGCCACAGCGCTTTTTCTTTCGCACGCTTGTAACCCGACTTTTCCGTTAATTCTTCAAGCTCTTCGCCGTCAAGTTCCGACCCGACTTTAACGCAGTTCTCCGCGAGAACCTCCGTGTCAAGCTGCAAGGCATATTCCCCGTCAATATACACACTGCTCATCTTTTTTTTCGCAGGTTTTATATCGGTAATTATCATATCAATCAACTATAATATCAATATCGGGTTCATTTTCCGGAATCGGCGCAGCTTCGGCTTCAACGCTTATTTCAACAGTCTCGTCACCGTCAAGTTCGCTCTCACTCTCCGTCTCCGTCTCCGCTTCCGCTTCGGCTTCCGCCTTAGCGTCCTTCTTCGATTTTCCCTTTGCGTATTTACTCGTCTTACCGACGGGTTTTGAATTTATAACGTCGATATTCTGCATGATCTTCTCTTCGAGTTCCGCAGCAAGCTCGGGATCATTTCTCAGAAGCTCCTTGACCTTGTCCCGACCCTGAGCAAGACGTCTCTCGCCGTAGCTGAACCATGCGCCCGACTTCTGAATTATTTCTGCGCGCACGCCCAGATCGACGATCTCTCCTTCTTTGGAAATACCTTTTCCATACATAATATCAAATTCGGCTTCTCTGAACGGAGGCGCGATCTTGTTTTTTGCCACCTTAACTTTTGTGTGCGAGCCTACCATCTCGCCGTTGACCTTTAATGTTTCCACTTTACGGATATCGAGTCTGACGGAGGAATAAAATTTCAGCGCGCGTCCTCCGGGAGTAACTTCCGGACTTCCGAACATCACTCCGACCTTTTCACGAAGCTGGTTGATGAAGATCGCAACGCAGTTGCTTTTTGAGATCGCACCCGTCAGCTTTCTGAGAGCCTGAGACATCAGGCGCGCCTGAAGACCAACGTGAGAATCACCCATTTCGCCCTCGATCTCTGCTTTCGGAACGAGAGCCGCAACCGAGTCGACAACGATAACGTCGATCGCACCCGAACGAACCAAAGCTTCCGTAATTTCAAGAGCCTGTTCGCCTGTGTCGGGCTGAGAAACGAGGAGTGAATCAACGTCAACGCCGAGAGCCGCCGCATAGACCGGGTCAAGCGCATGTTCAACGTCAATGAACGCAACTATCCCGCCCTTTTTCTGCCCCTGCGCTATGCAGTGGAGAGCAAGGGTGGTTTTGCCCGAACTTTCGGGACCGTACATTTCGATTATTCGTCCTCTCGGGAGTCCTCCGATTCCGAGAGCAATATCCAATGAAAGCGATCCTGTCGAGATCGACTCGACTTTCATCGCTTCCTTCTGACCCAAACGCATGATCGCGCCCTTGCCGTACTGTTTCTCGATCTGGGCGAGTGCGGTGTCAAGGGCTTTGTTTTTATCAAGTGCCATTATTTTTCAATCCTTTCGGGAATTATTTTAATTACTCAAACTTCCCATACATAAAATTACAATGAATGCAGATTCTATCGTGGGTCGTCGATGTAAAGAATAGTTTTTCGCTGTCGAATCCGAGATTGTTCTTCGATCAAAGCTATTGTCGTCACCCATACCCCCAGACCCCCTTTCCCCAATGTCATCAACTTAACGAGAAAAAGTTTACGTTTTCTCAGTTAATTCAAGAACTATATAGAGCTAATGAGATATTTATTTTTTAAGGAAATGCAAGCATTTCCTTAAATTGATGACATTGCCCCTTTCCCTCAAGGACGAGGGGGCTTTGAGGGATTTGGGGAGCTTCGCTCCCCAATCCCCACTTGTGCTCTGCGCAAGTTTCTGAAAGAGAAACGATATCCCTAC
>CACYDE010000337.1 GCA_902773045.1 uncultured Ruminococcus sp.
CGTTAGTATTCCTGCAAAAATTTGCCTTGTTCAGAACAAATTATCCTAAGCATAAATTGAAAATTTATTTCTTCACAGTTCCTAAGCATAAATTGAAAATTTATTTCTTCACAGTTCCTAAATCATGAGGAGATGTTAAAAATGTCAGGAAAGGTGAGAACACGATATGCTCCGAGTCCTACAGGATTCATGCATGTTGGAAATCTGAGAACCGCGCTTTATGAGTACCTTATCGCAAAATCACAGGGGGGTACTTTTGTTTTGAGAATAGAGGATACCGACCAGGAACGCTACGTTGAAGGCGCTGTCGATGTGATTTACAATACATTAAAAACAGCCGGACTCAAACATGACGAGGGTCCGGACGTCGGAGGAGATTACGGCCCTTACGTTCAGAGTGAACGAAAGGATATGTACAGACCGTTCGCGGAAAAACTGATCGAAGGCGGAAAAGCGTACAGGTGTTTCTGTTCAAAAGAAAGACTTGCGTCATTGAAAGAAACGGAAGAATATGCTCAGGGCGGCTATGATCGTCACTGCAGAGATCTTCCCGAGGAGGAGATAGAACGCCTGCTCAAAGAGGGAGTTCCCTATGTAATCAGACAAAAAATGCCGCTTGACGGTGAAACTACATTTACCGACGCCGTTTTCGGTGAAATTACCGCTCCGAACAGCGAACTTCAGGATCAGATACTGATAAAAACAGACGGCTATCCGACATATAATTTTGCAAACGTTATCGATGATCATACTATGGGTATCACTCATGTAGTGAGAGGAAACGAGTATCTTTCTTCCACCCCTAAGTATAATCTTCTCTATGAAGCTTTCGGCTGGGAGATCCCGACCTATGTTCATCTTCCGCTCATCATGGGAAAGGACGAGGACGGAAATGTTTCAAAGCTTTCAAAACGCCACGGTTCAACGGGATTTGAGGATCTTATCAAGGAAGGCTACCTCCCGGAAGCAATAATAAATTATATAGCTCTTCTGGGCTGGTGTCCCAAGGACAACAGAGAGGTTTTCACTCTTTCCGAACTTGAAGAGGTTTTTGACATCGCGGGAATAAGCAAGTCGCCGTCTGTTTTTGATTACGATAAGCTCGAATGGTTCAACGGGGAGTACATCAAGGCTATGAGCGTTGAAGAGTTTGAGAAGATCGCAAGACCGTATATATTGCAGGCGATAGGTGACAAGCCGCTGGATACTTTGAAGCTTGCCGCGATATTGCAGCAGAGAACGACCAAGCTTACTCAGATACCGTCTGTGATAGATTTCTTCGCAGAGCAGCCGGAATATTCGAAGGATATGTTCGTCAACAAGAAGAGTAAGACCAATCTTGAAAATGCCCCTGTAATGCTCAAGGCTGTTTACGAGGAACTTTCTGCGCTTGAAAGCTGGGATCACGACTCGATCCACGATTCCCTCATTAACCTTGCGCTGAAGCTTGAGGTCAAGAACGGAACTGTTATGTGGCCCGCAAGAATTTCGGTTTCGGGAAAAACCGTCACTCCCGGCGGCGCTGTTGAGATACTGGATATCCTCGGAAAAGAGGAATCGCTCGAAAGAATGAAAAAGGGTCTTGATTTGTTGGCGGAATAATTTACAGGAATCAGAGGTAATAAAAATGGCAGAAGAGATTTTAAAAACTTCGGAGGATAAAGTCGGCAACGCTAATTTTATCCATGATTTTATAGATGAGGATATCGCTCCGGGCGGACAGTTTGAGGGTATGACCGTTCACACACGTTTCCCTCCCGAGCCTAACGGATATCTTCACATCGGTCACGCAAAAGCAGTATGCATAAACTTCGCAACTGCGGAAAAGTACAGCGGAATGTGTAATCTTCGAATGGACGATACAAATCCCACCAAAGAAGACGTTGAATATGTTGAAGCCATCAAAGAAGATATCGCGTGGCTGGGCTTCACATGGGACGACCGTTTCTATTTTGCTTCCCAATATTTTGATAAAATGTACGAGTGCGCCGAGGAACTTATAAAAAAAGGACTTGCTTACGTTTGTGAACTGACTCCCGAACAGATGAAAGAATTCAGAGGCGACCTTTCGACTCCTGCGAAAAGCCCGTTCAGAGATCGTCCCGCCGAAGAAAGCCTCGAACTTTTCAGACGCATGAAAGCAGGCGAGTTTGAAGACGGAAAGATGACTCTCCGCGCAAAGATCGATCTGACCTCGGGAAACTTCAATATGCGCGATCCGGTGCTTTACAGGATAAACCGGATCACTCATCACCGCACCGGAGATACATGGTGCATTTATCCTATGTATGACTTTGCGCACCCGATCGAGGACGCGCTCGAAGGAGTCACTCACAGCCTTTGTTCTCTGGAATTCGAAGCGCACAGACCTCTTTATGATTGGGTGATAAATAACGTCACGCTTCCGAGCAAACCTCGTCAGATAGAATTTGCCCGTCTCGGAATAAACAATACGGTCATGAGCAAAAGAAAGCTTCGTCAGCTCGTTGAAGACGGCTGCGTTGAAGGTTGGGACGATCCGAGAATGCCGACGCTTTGCGGTCTCAGAAGACGAGGATATACCCCTGCGTCGATCAGGAACTTCTGCGAAAGAATAGGAGTTTCCAAGTCTAATTCTACCGTTGATTATGCTTTCCTTGAACATTGTCTGCGTGAGGATCTGAATGAGACGGCTGAACGTACGATGGCTGTTATCAATCCCGTGAAGCTTGTTATAACGAATTATCCCGAAGGGAAGAGTGAGGAGTTTGAGATAGAAAACAACCCCAACCGCCCCGAGGACGGAACAAGAAAAATTACCTTTTCGAGAGAATGTTACATCGAAAAGGAAGATTATATGGACGAGCCGGTCAAGGGATATTTCAGAATGTTCCCGGGAAACGAGGTCAGACTGAAAACAACATATATTGTGAAGTGTATAGGCTGTAAGCGTGACGAAAACGGTGAGCTTCTTGAGGTTTACGCCGAGTATGACCCCGAAACAAAGGGCGGAAACGCTCCGGACGGAAGAAAGATCAAGGGTACTATTCATTGGGTTGACGCGAACAACTGCGAAAATGCGGAGGTTCGCCTTTATGAGAATCTTTTCACCGATCCCGAGCCTGAATCCGGGGACAAGAACTTCATGGACTATGTTAATCCGAAGTCTCTCACCGTTCTTAAAAACTGCAAGGTAGAGAGATCTTTGAAGGCGCAGAAAGCTCCGAAAAGCTATCAGTTTATGCGCTTGGGTTATTTCTGCATAGATAATAAGGATTCCACGGAAGAAAATCTTGTTTTCAACAGAAGCGTTTCTCTTAAAGACGGATTCAAAAAGAAAAAGTGATTTGATGTGTTTTAATGTCTGCAGGAAGGGTGATGAAAAGTGCCTGATGGGGATTTCGAACTTATTTACAGAAAATACTACCGGCGTGTTTATTTGTTCCTTCTGAAGCTGTGCGGAAATCATGAGCTTTCCGAAGACCTGACTCAGGAAACTTTCTATCAGGCATTTCTCTCTATTCATCGCTTTAAAGGTCGGAGTGATGTTTTCACTTTTATTGCTGCGATAGCTAAGCACACCTATCTGAAGTATCTCAGAAAAAACAGAAATTCTGTTTGTGAAGCGTATATCGGCGAACTGAGAAGCGACTTCTCCGATCCCGAATATATTTATGAAAAGTCGGTTGAAAAAATGAATATACGAGATCTCGTTGAAAAGCTTCCCGAGCGTTACAGAGATGTTATACTTTTCAGAGTATACGCCGAAATGACGTTCGGACAGATCGCCGAAGCAATGGGGATAACGGAAAATTCCGCAAAAGTCATTTTTTTCAGGGCAAAAAAGAAATTAACGGAGGATCTAAAAAATGGAGATTACTTGTGATATTGCTATGGATCTGGTGGATATCTATTCAAGCTCAATGGCAAGCCCCGACACTGTTAAGGCAGTCAGGGAACATTTAAGGACCTGCCGAAGCTGCCGTGATTTTTACAGTGAATATAAAGCCAACTTAGCCGAAGAGAAGAAAAAAGAGGAGAAAAATAACAGGACTTTTAGAACCGAATCAAGCCCGTACGTTTCCGAGGAGATCATCAGCGAGAGTGTGAAACGACTGTCGAAGAAACTTCGGACGAGAAGAATAGTATCCAATGTTGTGAGTATATTTTCAGTTATAGTGGGATTTATCGTTCTTGCGAAAGATATTTTTGATCTTATTGATGAAAAGGACAAGTGACGAAAATTGAAAAAAGTATTATATACGGGGTTCAAAGGAAACTGCAACACTTCTTTTCTTCTCGTCAGTAAATTTGACGGTGATAAAGCCTTTATTACAAATACTTTTGCCGGGATAGAAAGAGATATTGCCGCAATCAAGGAAACTTATGATGAAGTCATAATGTTCGGACTTGACAGAAATCTGAAAGATTCAATACGATTTGAAACTGCGGCAAAGCGTGACGGCAGCATCATGAGAAGCGATCTTGATTTTTCTTTTTTCAGAGAAAATGCCGAACGGTTGGGCATAGAATATTCTGTGTCGGATAAACCGGGATTGTATCTGTGCAATTACGCGTATTACAGTATGCTGGAGAAAAACCAATGTCATGTGATTTTTATCCATATTCCGGGTCTCAAGAATATGACCGATGAGTTTGGTTTAAAGCTTGAAGAAGCGTTTGGCTGTAATACCGATATACGATAAATTCACAGACAATAAATTCCGGGTATCAGCGTCATCTTTCGATTCCTTGATCTCAGGCGTTTTCCGGTCTCGGCTTTATCAACTTCCGAGAACAGCATAAAAATAAAAAATCCATGGTTATTCCGATTGTAATAACCATGGATTTTTATTTTCGGGCAGCAATTAAATTCTGCCCTCGCTGTAGGCTTTCTGATTTTCAATGCTCTGAGCCATCATTTTTTGCATAAATGTCTGCTTTTTCTTCTTTGCGGGTTTAACCTTTTTTCCTCTGTATTTTTCTGCGGCGCTCCATGCCTTTTGAAGCTCCTCCGACATTTCCTTTCGGATAGCCTCCTTCTGGCTCTCGTCGGTTATCGAATTGAGGATAACAATAGTTATCAGCGGTCTTGTGTCAATATCTCCGTAGGAGTACTGAGCGGAAAGAATGTCGGAAAGCTTGTCGATACGGTCTGTATCTCCGCTATTCATGAGTTCAAGAACCTTCGGAACAATTGAAGCTCTTGTGAAAGTAACTGCTCTGAACTGTTCGTAGCCGTCCTCCTCTTCTCTGATCTCATCTTTCAGCTCGGGAAAAACGGAAATAAGTCTTTTTGAGAAGAAAACAGGATCTCCGTTTCCGTCTTCACCGCTTTTCTTTTTCTTTCTCTGCTGTTTGGTTTTCTGAACAAATTTTGTGACGGAAACGCTTTCGGCAAAATCGTTTCCGATTGATTCGGCTTCACGTTCGGAATCTGTTGCGGGATCAAACATCCATGTTCCCATGGTTTTCCATTCGTTGTCCGGACCGTCGGGAGTCATTGAGCATGCTCTCATGATCATGTGTTTTTTTTCTTTGTTGTATATAATTGAGTAAGCTGCCGATTCGCTTGTATAAAGTGTTGCGAGTTCTTTTGAATCCGAACCCGAAACATTTTGTCTTGTGAAGCCCTGTTCGGAAAGAACGGCTTCAACCTTTTTGTTTACTATTTCAAAAGCCTTGTTTACCATGATAACAGTATTCCTTTCTTTTCTTTGATAGATAGAGGACAATACAAACTATATTCAATTATAACCGAAAAAAGCTTGTTTGTCACTACTTTTTTCTTTTGAGAGTTAAAATTTTTCGTCGGAGCATTTTGGATAATAATTATTGTTTTGCAAATATGTTGAAAAAGTAATTTTTTGAATGATATGTCCGATGTTGGAATAGAGTTATTAAGGGGAATATTGAAAGGGCGGAGAAAAAAATTCGGATAACTATTGAAGTGGAGTTTTGATTATGGTAAAATAAGATATTGTAATGTGATCGTGAAGATGAATACAGCAGGCAATGATGTCATGATTTCATTTGTTTTCACCGAATCTCGGGAAACTTTTCGAAAATGACAACAATATTATCTATATTGCAAATTAAAGCTTGTTATCAAATTAAAGCTTGTTATGATCTAACCGTAAAAAAATTATTATCGGTCGGGTACCGGAAGTAATGTAACAAGTAAACTGTCTTCACGTGTAAAAAAGTAATGTAACAAGAAAACCGGCTTCACGTGTAAAAAAGTAATGTAACAAGAAAACCGGCTTCACGTGTAAAAAAAGTAATGTAACAAGAAAACCGGCTTCACGTGTAAAAAAAGTAATGTAACAAGAAAACCGGCTTCACGTGTAAAAAAGTAATGTAACAAGAAAACCGGCTTCACGTGTTAAAAAAGTAATGTAACAAGAAAACCGGCTTCACGTGTTAAAAAAAGGAGGGGTTGGTGTGTCGATACAACCTATAGGTGTTTTTGATTCGGGATTGGGAGGCTTGACGGCTGTTAAACAGCTCAGAGCTATCATGCCTCATGAAAATATAGTTTATTTCGGGGATACGGGAAGAGTTCCTTACGGCAACCGAAGTGTTGCGACTATTCGGAAATATGCTGCGCAGGACGCAAATTTTCTTCTCAGTTATAACGTTAAAATGGTTATCGCTGCCTGCGGTACGGTCAGTTCCACCGCAAGCGATCTCGGCGAAAAACTTCCCGTTCCGTACACAAACGTTATCGCTCCGTCGGCGAGAGCTGCCGTTGAAGCGACGAAGAACGGAAAAATCGGCGTCATCGGAACGAGAGCCACGATCAACAGCTCGGCTTACAAAAAGGAAATTGAAAGAATAAACGGCGAGATACGGGTCTATCAAAAGGAATGTCCGCTTTTTGTTCCTATTGTTGAGGAGGGGTTCACCGCGCCCGATGACATGATCGCAAAGCTCACTGTTGAAAGATATTTAAATGTTCTCAGGGAAGAAAAGGTAGATACGATCATTCTCGGCTGTACGCATTATCCGATACTCAAAAAGGTGATAGGAGATTATGTCGGAATGGACGTAAGGCTCATTGACAGCGGAAAGGAAACCGCGATCCATGCTTCAAAGCTTCTGAAAGAAAAAGGGCTGCTCAACGAAAATCCCGATGAAGGGGAATGTAAATTTTTCGTAAGTGACAGAACGGAGGATTTTTCAAATCTTGCGTCGAGATTTCTTGAGTCCAATATCGGAGATAATGTCAGCCACGTTGATATCCAGCATTTTTGACGTTTATTTTCATTTAATAAGGATGTGAAAGCTTGGAAGAAAAATATTTGGTGTCCGTTATAGGAACACAATACGTTGATGAAAATGAAGAAACGATCGAACTCACTACTTCGGCGAGCTACTATGAGCTTCACGGAAACAAATACATCAGATACAGAGAATACGATGACGAAGATGATGATATTGTTATTACCAATATTATAAAAATAGAAAGCGATGAAAAAGTGACGGTCACCAAGAACGTTGACGGAAGGATAAGTACCCTTATCCTTGAATGCGGCGTTCGTCATCAGACGATGCTTTCCTCGATGTTCGGAAGTCTGACGATCGGCGTTTTCACCGATAATATTGAAGCTGATATTGATGAAAGCGGAGGAACGGTCGAAGCGGATTACAGCATAGACTTTAATGCTGATGTTGAAAGCGAAAATCATATAAAAATAGTTTTGAAGAAAAAAGGAGAGAAAGAAAATGTCGAAGATAGCAATTAACGCTGTTAAAGATCTGAAAGCCGCGATAATTTCGGCTGTGAATAAGGCTGTTGAAAACGGCGAACTGACAGCGGCTGAGATCCCTGATTTTGTCGTGGAGATCCCGGCAGACAAGAAAAACGGAGATTTTGCGACTAACGCAGCCATGGCGGGAGCAAGAGCTTTCAGAACCGCGCCGAGAAAAATCGCCGAAGCGATCGTGAACAATATTGATCTTTCGGCAACCTATATGAGGAGTTGTGAGATCGCGGGACCGGGATTTATCAATTTCTTTTTATCGCCTAAATATTACTCCGATATTCTCAAAGAGATATCTTCCAAGGGAGAGGACTACGGAAGAAGCGATTACGGAAAGAACGAAAAAGTGATGGTTGAATTCGTTTCGGCGAACCCCACAGGTCCGATGCACATGGGCAACGCAAGGGGCGGCGCTTTGGGTGACTGTCTTGCGGCGGTTCTTGACAAAGCCGGCTATGATGTTTGGAGAGAATTCTATGTTAACGACGCAGGAAATCAGATCGAAAAATTTGCGAACTCCCTGAACGCAAGATTTATTCAGGAGGTCAGGGGTTATGATTCCGTTGAGTTCCCCGAAGACGGCTATCAGGGCGGCGATATTATCGACGCAGTGAAGTTGTATATAAATGAAAACGGAACAGCCCTGATCGACTCCGACGAAGACGAGCGAAAGAAGGCACTCGTTGACTTTGCGCTTCCGAGAAATATCGCGAAAATGCAGTCGGACATGAAAAAATACAGAATCGAATATGACAAGTGGTTCTTTGAAAGCGAGCTTCACAGCAGCGGCGCAGTCAAAGAGGTTGTGGACATATTAAAAGAAAAAGGGTTAACTTATGAAAAAGAGGGCGCAGTCTGGTACAAGAATAAGGAAGTCGTGACGGAGCTTTTAAAGAAACAGGGAAAGACCGATGAAGAGATCGAGAAGCTGGAGCTTAAAGACGATGTTATTATCCGCGCCAACGGAAACCCGACCTATTTCACTGCGGACATAGCCTATCACAAAAACAAGTTTGACCGAGGTTTCAAAACTCTCATCAACGTTTGGGGAGCAGACCACCACGGTCATGTTGCGAGACTGAAAGGTTCGATGAATGCGATCGGATATGACGGTGAAAACGTTCACATTGTTCTTATGCAGCTTGTGAAGCTTATGAGGAACGGTGAACTTGTGAGAATGAGCAAGCGAACGGGAAAGGCTATCCAGCTTGGAGATCTTCTTGACGAAGTTCCGGTTGACTCCGCAAGATTCCTTTTCAACACCCGTGAAGCGAACACTCAGATGGACTTTGATCTGGGGCTTGCTGTGACTCAGGACAATCAGAACCCCGTCTACTACGTTCAGTACGCTCACGCGCGGATCTGCAGTATTCTTAAAAACCTTGCGTCGGAGGGGATCTCCGCGAGGGAGTGCAGCGATGAAGAGCTGCAGCTTCTCACCGCGCCCGAAGAGATCGAACTGATCGGTCATCTTGCAGCTTACACCGAGGAGATCATTCTCTCGGCGAAGAGCTATGACCCAACGAAGATCACGCGCTATGTGACGCAGCTCGCGACGTTATTCCACAAATTCTACAACGCATGCCGCGTTAAGGTTGAGGACGAATCGCTGATGCAGGCGCGTCTGGCTTTGTGTCTTGCGGTGAGATCGGTGATCCGGAATGTTCTGGAGATGTTCAAGATCACAGTTCCGGAAGCCATGTAATTTTGTGACAAAAAAATCCCCCGATCGGTTCGTTCAAAGATCCGTTCGGGGGATTAAATTATTTCCTGATCCAGATTTCGGAAGTAAGGGGTATCAAAAAACTCTGTAATGGTTATTTCCAAACCGTCACAGAGTTTTTTTATCGTTATTACGCCAATATTTTTAGCTTTTCCGTTTACAATATCGTTTACCGTTGAGGGTGTAACTCCCGAGATCGTACACATCTTATTCACTGTTATATGTTTTTTTTCGCAAAGTTCCAATATTCTTACCGCAACGCCGGTTGAAATATTCATAAAAAAACTCCTTTTGTATTCATTATATGCAATACAGATAAAATAATACCAATTTTTATTTTAAAAAACATTCGGTGAACCGTTGACTTAATTAAATTTGTGTGATATTATATTAATAACGTTTTATCGTTAAAATATTATATCTATATTGACGAATAATTTAATGACTGATTTCATTTCAAAATAAGATTATTTTGAAAAAAGCAATTATGGGTATGAAAAAATCAAAAGGAGATGGAGTGAATGAAAAAATTTTTATCGGTACTGATGAGTCTTACAATGATAATGAGCACCGCCGCGGCAGGCTTCACGGCGAGCGCGGGGGAAATTGAAGAATCAGAACAGATTTCGGGAATTGAAATTTCCACGCCCGAATCGGAAAGCAACGTTTCAAAAGGAACATTTAAATTTGATTCGGGAGATTGGCAGTCAAGCAAATTATGTTTTTATATTTGGGATAATACCACAGGGCTTTTTGCGACAAAAAACGGTTGGAGGTCGGATCAACCCTGGGGTTCGGTTAAACTACTCGGAGGAACTGCCGTTGAGGGTGAAGAGGGCGTTTTCGAGTCCTATGAAGTCGAATTGGTAGACTCGCATGAATGCTATGTTATTTTTCATGATCCCGAGCTTGGGCAGCAGACGATGGAATGTTGTCTGGATTCTTCTGCTTTTGGTCTTACAGCAAAAAGAACAGGGATCATTTTAGAGAATCCTGTGGACGAGAGGAAAACTATAGAAGATGTTCGGTTTTCAAACGGTCTCGGAACTCCTATACTCCTTACGTCATCGGGAAAAATTCAGGGAACTACAGTTCCTAAAGGTAATCTTCCCCAAAAAGTAGCTTCGTATGTCTACAAATGGATCAATAGAAAGAATAAAGAAGGCAATGACGTAATTACAGAATCAAACATAGCCGAATTAATAGAAATTTATGGAACAACGCCGGATGATGTTTGGGCGGAATTCTTAGCATTTGATGACATTGATGATATCAAAGAAAAGGCGAAAGCTATTATAAAACCAACAAGAGAAGATGTAACAAAAACCACGAGTGATTGGGAATATGAAGTTCTCGATGACGGAACGGTTTCGATTACAAGATACACCGGAAGTGAAGCCCAAGTCACGATTCCGAGTGAGATAGACGGAAAAACGGTGACTGCAATCGGATATGGTGCTTTTTACCGGTACTCTTCTCTCACCAATGTGACGATTCCGGATTCTGTTATCACGATTGGAGACAGTGCTTTTGCTGATTGCAGTTCTCTTGAAAGTGTGACGATTCCCAATTCAGTGACCGCTATCGGAATTTATGCTTTTGATTCTTGCACGTCACTTGCGAGTGTGACGATTGGAAATACTGTGACCACGATCGGAAATAGTGCTTTTATCAATTGCAGTTCACTTGTGAGTGTGACAATCCCTGATTCGGTGACCACGATCGGAAATAGTACTTTTAGCGGTTGCAGTTCACTTGAAAGTGTGACGATTCCTGATTCGGTAACGAGCATCGGAAAAGAAGCTTTTTCCAACTGCGAGTCGCTGACAAGCATAACAATCCCCGATTCGGTAACGAATATCGGCGAACAGGCTTTTGAGTCCTGCACCTCGCTTACAAGCGTAACTATCCCCCGATTCGGTAACGAATATCGACTACAGGACTTTTAAATCCTGCACCTCGCTTACAAGCATAACAATCCCTGATTCGGTAACGAGTATCGGCAACAGTGCTTTTTCAGACTGCACCTCGCTTACAAGCGTAACTATCCCCAATTCGGTAACGAGCATCGGCAACTATGCTTTTGAAGGGTGCACCTCGCTTACAAGTATAATTATCCCTGATTCGGTAACGAGTATCGGCTACTCGGCTTTTTACGGCTGCACATCACTGACAAGCGTAACTATCCCCGATTTGGTAACGAGCATCGGCCAAGGGGCTTTTTACGAATGCACTTCTCTTCAAAGCGTAACGATCGGCAATTCTGTAACGGGTATCGGCAACTATGCTTTTAACGGCTGTACATCGCTTACAAGCATAACAATCCCCGATTCGGTAACGAGTATCGGCGACTATGCTTTTAACGGCTGTGACTCGCTGACGATCTACTGTTATTCGGGTTCATACGCCGAGCAATACGCTAAGAATTACGGAATAAAATATGAGCTGTTGGAAAAAGATACTGACACCGACAGCAGTAAGACTTTTGAAAATTATGAATATGAAATTCTTGATGACGGAACGATTTCAATCACAAAGTACACTGGAAAAGAATCCGAAGTTACAATTCCCGATGAGATTGACGGAAGAACGGTGACGAGAATCGGCAACTATGCTTTTGAAGGGTGCACATCGCTTAAAAGCATAACAATTCCCGATTCTGTAACGAGTATCGGCAACGCTGTTTTTTGGTACTGCGAGTCGCTTGATAGCATTAATGTTGGAGCGGGTAATAAAATTTATTGTTCTATAGACGGAGTTCTGTACAACAAGGCGAAAACAAAATTGATAGCGTGTCCCGAAAGAAAAGCAGCCGTAACAATCCCTGATTCGGTGACGAGTATCGGCAACAGTGCTTTTCACTCCTGCACATCGCTTACAAGCATAATTATTCCCGATTCTGTAACGAGTATCGGTTACGCCGCTTTTAGCACCTGCACCTCGCTTACAAGCGTAACGATTGGCAATTCGGTCATGAGTATCGGAAAAAGAGCTTTTTACGGCTGCATCTCGCTTGAAAGCATAACAATCCCCAATTCGGTCACGAGTATCGTACAATATGTTTTTTACGGCTGCACCTCGCTTGAAAGGATAACGATCCCCGATTCGGTGACGAGTATCGGAGAATATGTTTTTTCCGGCTGTACCTCGCTTGAAAGCATAACAATCCCTGATTCAGTAACGAGTATAGGCGGCTGGGTTTTTGAATCCTGCACATCGCTTACAATCGTGACGATCGGCAATTCGGTCACGAATATCGGTCCCAATGCTTTTTCCGACTGCACCTCGCTTACAAGCGTAACGATCGGCAATTCTGTAACGAGTATCGGCGGCATGGCTTTTTCTGGCTGCACCTCGCTTGAAAGCATAACAATCCCCGATTCGGTGACGAGTATCAGCGACTGGGCTTTTTACGGCTGTACATCGCTTACAAGCGTAACAATCCCCAATTCGGTAACGAGTATCGGCCAAGCCGCTTTTTTCGACTGCATATCCTTGACAATTTACTGTTACTCGGGTTCATACGCCGAGCAATACGCTAAGGATAACGGAAAAAAATATGTTTTGTTGGATGGCGATTCGGACACCACCACAGACACCACGGTTGAACCAACCACGGACACAACCACCGACACCACAGTTGAACCGACAACAGACACCACCACCGATTCGACCGATACCGACACCGAATCCGTTCCGGATACATCAACCGATACCTCGGACGGAACCGATTCCGATTCCGATTCGGACGAACCCAAGGACGACCCCGACAACACAGACACGGAAACCGACACAGACACGGAAACCGACACCTCGGGTGATGTTGACGTCGACACAGATTCCGACTCGGATTCCGAAACAGACTCCGACACGGAAACCGACACGGATTCCGATGAACCCGAAACCCCGGACACGCCCGAAACCCCGGATACCCCGGACACGCCCGATACACCCGAAACCCCGGACACTCCGGATACACCCGATCAACCCGATTCGGACACGGAAACCGAATCGGATACAGTGACCGATACGGAAACCGATACAACAACGGATACAGCCACGGATTCCGAAACCGAAACCGATACAGCTACTGACACGGAAACCGATACGGATACAGAAACCGACACGGAAAGCGATCCTTCGGGCAGAGTTTATATCTACTTTGATAACTCTTCATATAACTGGAGTTCGGTATATGCATACGTTTATGATGAGTACGCAAGGGAAATGGCGCCGTGGCCGGGCGTAAAGATGGATTGGGATCCCGCAACAGGTTATTTCAAACTTGATGTAACCGATTTCAAAGACGGCAGGGTTATTTTCAGTGACGGAACAGATAACTCGGATAACAGATATCCCTCCGATATGGAACCCGGACTTGAAATAGGCGGTTCTTCAAAGGTATTTGGTGAAGAACACACGTGGCTTGACTATGACGAGAATGAGCTAAATACAGATACTGACACAGCCGTTGAATCGCCCGATGTTCCGGACAATACCGACACGGAAACAGATACCGAAACAGATTATGCTTACCATGTCGGAGATCAGGTTGTTGTTTCCTGTAGGATCCGTGATCTTGATAATGTCGGCGCGATCACTTCCGAATTTACTTATGATGCTTCCGTTATGGAACACACCGGACAGGGTTATCTCGTTGACAACAATGAGGTTAAGGTCAATAAAATCAGTGACGGTTTGATCAAAGTAGGCGCTTACTTTGACCCGAAAGAAGGTTCGCATTTGTTCGCTTCTCCGGAAGGTGACGAATATGCGCAGCTTTACTTCGATGTCACCAAGGACACGAACGATCTCGGAATTTCTTTCCGCACATTCGATCTTTCGGTCATTGAAGACGGAAAGATGGTTTATCTCATCACTCCGCACGGAAACGAAGAGGACAAGTGGACTTATATTGATGTTGACTTTTGGATTTCCACAATCGAGGTTCTCATGGGCGATGTTGACGGAGACGGAGAAGTCACCGCGAACGACGCTCTTATGATCCTGAGAGCTTCTATCAATATTGAAGATTTTGATGATATCCAGAACTTCGTCAGCGACATTGACGGAGACGGAGAGATCACCGCAAACGACGCTATCATAATCCTGCGCGCAAGCATAGGTTTGGAAGAGTTTGACTGGGTCGAATTTGACCCCAACGCAGATTTACCCGCTTAATAGTGTTAATACCCATATAAATACAGCGCACGGATTTGTATTATCGTACAGATCCGTGCGTTGTTTTTTACCTTGACCCAAAATGTTAATAAATATTATAATACTGTAAATTTATTTTTACTTGCCTTAAAGCGTATTATAGTTTATACTAATAATAGTGATGTAATGCTGTTGTCGGATAAGCTTGCGATCCTGCGTGTATTTTTATCCGCTTGTTTATCTTATAATAGTATAAATATGAAAAAATTTTTTCCGAATGGTGTAACCTTTCCCCGATTTTGGGTACTAATAATCGGCAGCATTTTTCAGACATAAGTCATCACTGTGTTTGAGTTGAAACATAAAAGGAGCAAATGATATGAATTTCAAAATCATTGGAACGGGAAGCTACGTTCCCGACAACATTGTCACAAACGACGATATGGCGAAGATCGTTGAAACATCGGATGAATGGATCTCGAAAAGAGTTGGAATAAAAGAGAGAAGAGTCAGCGTGAATGACACTACGCTTGACATGGGCGAGAAAGCGGCGAAAGCTGCTCTTGAAAATGCAGGCATAGAAGGAAAGGATATAGACCTGATCGTGGCGGCGACTATCTCGAGCGACTGTGCATGTCCGTCGCTTGCGTGTATGGTCGAAAGCAGGATCGGCGCCGACTGCATGTCCTTTGACGTGAGCGCAGCATGTTCGGGTTTTATTTTTGCGGTGGAGACTGCAATGGGATTTTTGGAAAGAGGCAGAGCTAAGAAAGTTCTTGTTGTCTGTGCGGAGAGAATGAGTAAGCTCCTCGACTGGTCGGACAGATCGACCTGTGTTATCTTCGGCGACGGCGCGGCTGCGGTTGTTCTTGAAGCGCGTGAGGACGGATTCTATGATTCCGTGATCCATGCCAAGGGCAGTGACGATGTTATCAATATTCCGGCAAGAGACGGCTGCTCTCCTTTCTATAAAGTTGAACCCGTCGAAAATCCGTATCTTTTCATGAACGGACAGGCTACCTTTAAATTTGCCGTCAATTCTATTTCTCACGATGTTGCGGAAATTTTCGAGAAAACATGTCTTTCACCGGATGACATCAAATATGTTGTTCCTCATCAGGCGAATAAGCGTATCATCGACTTTGCTTCTCCGAAAACAGGTATTGATAAGGAGAAGTGGTACGTGAATATTGAGCGTTACGGTAATGTTTCGGGCGCAAGTATTCCGATCGCCCTTGACGAAATGAATAAAAAGGGTATGTTCTGCGACGGCGATAAGATCCTTCTCACAGCATTCGGCGGAGGACTTTCGAGCGGTGCGATCATATTCGAGTGGTAATTACAAAAAACACTGCTGTTAATATTTTGTTCACAATATCGTTCAAAATTATTATTATAAATTGACAGAAAAAGGGTTGCAAAAATTTTCCTTTACTGTTAATATATTAAAGTAGAAATTTTTTAAAAGGAGTAGTTAATTATGGTATTCGAGAAAGTTGCAGCATTGATCGCTGAAAAAATCGACTGCGATGTAGCAGATATCAAGGAGGACACAAAGTTTGAGGATCTCAGCATTGATTCTCTTGATATCACAGAGATCGCTATGAGCATCGAGGACGAGTTCGAGATCGAATTCGAAGCTTCTCCCGATATGAAGACGGTTGCCGATCTTGTTTCCGCTGTTGAAGCAAAAGTAGGCTGATTGTCACTCATCGGGAAGTTATCTCTTCATAAGAACGCATAACTTCAAACGCTGAAAGCGGTTCGAATTGTATCCCCACTTTCGAACCGCTTTTTAAATACGTGAAGCGAGTCTTAGAGTTACATAACTCTGTGAACCCGACCGA